>JACZJL010000129.1 GCA_014860585.1 Bacteroidales bacterium
CATCATACACAATTACTAATTCAAGTGCTTTTCCTTTAAGCGGTCAGCTGTTAAATCTTCCTTTACCTGCCGATCTTGACAATCAACCTGTAGCCTATTTGAGATGGCTCATGACTGAAAATGTTTCGATCAATAATTCTACGGTCACCAATGATGGAACCAACCGGATTGATGATATTGCTGTCAAAGGCAACTTTATGGTCTCTTCCATTCATGGTGCTGATGATGCGAGTGGTGTTGTTTTCCCTCTGGGTACAAGTTTTGTAACTTATACCATTACCGAGTCTTCAGGTGACCAAAGCTGGAGTTGTGATTTCACAGTGACTGTTGAGGATACGCAGAACCCGGTAATTATTTGTCCACCACCATTGTTTGCTTATATAGATGAAGATAACTGCTCCACACAGCTAACACTTTCATTGCCATTTGTTTCTGACAACTGTAATGGTCCTCTCGTCATCACATACCGGGTTTTTAACCCTGATAACAGCATTAGCCAAACTTATTCTGGTACTCAGCTAAACTACACATTTATTCAGGGATACAGCCAGATAGAGTGGACAGTAACCGACGCGGCAGGGAATACTGATTTATGTTTGCAACAAGTTACTATTGCTGAACTCCTTCCTACCGTTTCTGCCGGTGAAAACCAGGTGATCTGCTCTAACCAGGCATTTACAATTTCAGGTGCAACCGCCACAAACTACTCTTCGATTGAATGGACTACTTTTGGCACTGGTGAATTTATTTCCGGACAAGGCACTTTAACCCCAACTTACACTTTAAGTGCCGGAGATATAAGTGCCGGACAGGTGGTTATCGGAGTTACAGCAACTGGTGGTTGCAGAAGTGTGAGCGATGAGATGGTGCTGACAGTCTGGAAGCAACCTGAGGTTGACGCAGGTCCGGATTTAAGTATTTGTTTCGGAGAAAATGCAGTACTTACAGGAGCAACTGCAACCGATTATCACTTTTTGAGCTGGACATCAAGTGGTAACGGAACTTTTAATTATCCACAAGCATTGAATCCAACTTATACACCAGCTGTTGGTGAATTTGGTGCATTTACTTTAACTCTAACAGCAATTCCCACTGCCGGAACAACTTGTATTGAAGCAGTTTCAACGATGAATTTGTTCATTCATTCTGAGATAACCTTAAATGCAAACATTACCTCAAACACCCAATGCAATGCAGCGATTGGAGAGGTAGTTTTGACAGGAAGTGAAGACGGCATGGTTACGCTTAATGGGGTAAACAAACCATCTCCGGCAATCTTTACAGGACTGGCCGCAGGCTATTATACTGCCTATTTTACAGTAGCCAATGGTTGTTTTGTCGGGAGAAGTTTTAATATCATTAATGTAAACAGTACTTTGGCGGCGACGGTAGAAGTACTTGATCCGGGGTGTTACGGAGGCACAGTAACAGCGACTATCACAGCTTCTGGCGGATCAGGAGTTGGTACATACATCTATTTACTGAATGGCACGGTAAGCAATTCCACCGGAGTATTTCCCGGTCTTGGCCAAGGCAATTACAACGTGTTGGTAACTGATGAAAACGGCTGCACGTTCTCTGTTGCATTTGAAGTTGATCAGCCTGCTCAGTTGGTTGTACAAATCATTTCAATCACAAACACATCCTGTGATGAGTCATCAACAGGAGCAGCCACAGTGAATGCAAGTGGCGGCACACCACCCTATTACTATTTATGGAACGATCCGGGTGCGCAGAATAATTTGACAGCAACCGGACTTTCTGTTGGTAATTACCAGGTTACTGTAACCGATGCCAATGGATGTACTGCCTCAACTACAGTATTTATTTCTTCCGAAGGGAGCCTGGCAATCAATCCAGTTGATGATTTTGGGCCATTTTGCCAGGGTGAATTGGTTCAGCCCATCTTTCTGAGCACAACTCCGGTTAATCCTGCTGTGGTTTATTCGTGGACAGGAGGAGTTGATATTGGTCTTCCTGATGGATATGCAAGCGGTTTGTATCCTGTAATACCTTCATTTGTTGCTGCTGATGATTTCATTACAAGAGAGATTACTATCGTAGCTGTCCTTGATGACTGCATTGCAACCACATCATTTAGTGTAACAATCAGTGACACTGAACCACCGTTATTTTTAAACTGTCCATCCGGTGAAACCTTCACTGTTGGACTCTTTCCGGGCGAATGCGTTGGAAGTAGTATGTGGAGCATTCCCGTAGCAGTTGATAATTGTTCTGCAGTTATTGTCGTTGAGACTTCAGTGGGCGGGCCTTATTATGGAGCCGAATTAACTGCCGGCATCTATACAATCACTTATACAGCTTCAGATGGTGCAGGAAACATTGCTTCTTGTACTTTCTTCATCGAAATAACAGACACAGAGGAACCGATCATTGTTTGCCCAGGTAATACAATGGTAAGCCAAACTGATCCGGACGAATGTCATTGGGCATCTCCGGCAGGTTCACTCACCCCATTGTTTGTCAATAGTAATTGTCCTGCCGAAGTTACCTGGAATGTTGTTTTTCCACTTGATCTGTCCCAGCAAAACATCGTGCTGGCAGGATGGAACTTTGAAAATCCTTTAAAAAGGGTTTCCCCCCACCTTCCATACACTGCCGATGATGGGATAGTATTAAATAAAGATATTGCTGCAATAAGT
>JACZJL010000130.1 GCA_014860585.1 Bacteroidales bacterium
TTAATAATGACCTCTTAGGGAATAGACAACAATGGTGTCATCAATTAATTCATAAATAATCCGGTGTTCAAGGTTAATGCGCCGGCTCCATTTACCTGATAAATTGTGCTTCAAAGGTTCAGGCTTTCCACTGCCGGAAAAGGGATGTTCGGCAATCTCCTGTAATATTTCAAAGGCTTTGCTTAGCAGTTGGGTATAGCCGGCTTTTTTGAAAAAGGAAATATCCTTTAATGCCTGATCGGTGAAATCAATGGGATATTTCATATTACTCGCCCTGAAACAGCGCTTTCAACTCGTCGGTGGAGTTCACACGGGTAAATCTGCCATTTTTGTAATCTTCCTCACTCTCACGTATCTTTTCCACAAAATCGGGATTGTAGGGTGGCAGTGCTTCTTCTACGGTATACTGAATGTTCAGTTTATTAAGGTAGGTTTTGAGCTCTGAAAGATGTTTGCCTTCTGCCTGAATGATCAATGTTTCCATAACAGTTGTTTTCGGCAAAAATACAAAATTCAGATTTATTGGCCTGAAAGCACTTTCCGGTTGAAAGCATTTTTTACCTTGCCATTGCAAAAGAGCATCAAACTCTGGTTTTAAAGGGAGGAGCGGTTCAAATCCCAGTCATTTTTTATGAGGAGTGGCAGCCCTAAAGATTTATGAAGTGAATGACCCAGGGTGTGGCGGTTGGCTTGTCCGTATGATTTCTTTCGGGGATTTTTGAAAGTCAGTCGTTACCTTTTGGGTTCAGGATTATTTTTAGTTTCTCAGTGAAACTCTGTGCCTTCTCTGTGAAGCTCTGTGTAATAATCAATTGTGACACGGAAAAGACTCAGTGAACCACAGAGCCTTGGAATATTTGTTTATTTCTATTTGAGTTTTTCAGCAGACACTGTTTATCACCACATTAGACACAATAGGACACAATAGAAAATTTGAGTGATTTCTGCTTTCTATTCTTTTTCCCTTTTTCTAATAACTGGTGATTTTTAAAGGATAGGTCCCCCTCCGCCGGAAAGGGACACAGAGTAAGAAGTATTTTCGGTTGAGAGCCGGAATTGAAACCTTACCAATCAATACCCGTAATTCCTTCCTTCCCATTTTTCGACAACCACGCGCCACACCAGCACTTCGTGGATGGATGGTGTGTTGTAGCTGAAGTCTTTGCCGGTGTAGTGCTGCATGATGATGTTGAGTGCTTTTACTTTTTCGTCGAAATCTTCGATGAACTCCACTTTTCCATGCGCCAGGACGCTGCGGTATTTCATGCCATAGCTGCAGGCCACCCCCTCGCTTTGCCAGCGCAGTTCGTGGTCTGTGCTGAAAGCAACGCACACCTGCGGCCTTTTGTGCAGGATGGTGATCTTTTTGCCTGTTTGCGCCGAATGCAGGTAGATATTGTCCTCGTGCAGCCCAAAGTTCATTGGCAGCACATACGGAACTTCGTTGTCGTCAACCATGGCCAGGTAGCAGGCAACGCACTTCAATGCTGTGTCGTGCAGGGTTTGCAAATGGGTAACTTCTCTCGGTTTCATTTTACTTGGCGGTTTTGGTTATTGTTTTCGATGTTGATGAGGTAATTCAGGAAAGAAACGATCAGCGTAAAAGCCAATGCCCACCAAAAGCCGGCGATGTGGAAGCCTGGCACAATTTCGCTGGCAATAAGGGCGATCAGTGCATTGATCACCAGCAGAAATAGACCAAAAGTGATAAGCGTGATGGGGATGGTGAGGAAAATCAGGATTGGCTTTAGGATCGTGTTGAGAATGGCCAGCACAAAGGCGACCAGGAGCGATGTCAGGTAGTCTTTGATTTCGACGCCACTCAGAATCCAGTCTGCAACGATGACTGAGAAAGAGGAAAGGATAATTTTAATCAGGAAACGCATGTTGTGTTAAGCTTTAAAATGAATCAAAATTAATGGAAAAAAGGAACTCCGATCTTAACGTATTTTCGGTGGTCAGCCACATCATCCGGTAGCCCAGCGTGATGGGGGCGATGAAGCGGAAAAGATGGGTATCGGCAAAAACCTCCAGTCCGGCGGTGCTGTATTGGGTTTCGGTGGAACGGGCACTGCCGGTGGCGAAATCGTAAAACAGGTTTAGTCTCGTCCGTTTGAGATAAACCAGCGACGACAGGCTGAAGTCGTGGTATCCGACGGGCAGGGCATAATTGGCCGACCAGCTTGTCAATTCATCGGCATATTGCCCCGAATAGCCGCGCGGAAACCGGACGATATTGCCGTAATAGAAATTGTTATCAACTCTTTTCTGGTAACCGCCATAAACATTCAGGCTGTGATGCCTGAAAAGCCCGGGGATATATAACCTGGCTTCTGCAGCAACCATTGCACCGAGTGTGTCGCCTTCGAAGGGCGCTGTCCGGTAGTTCAAAGCGACCATTTGCCCCCACTTCGGAAGAATATCGTGTGACGACATTTTCAGGTAATTGCTGCCATTCAGCCGGTAGTTGATGGTTTTGTAGTTGCTTCTTCTGAACCGCAGTCCCGACTCAGGATCCATATCCAGCTGGGTGTAGTTGAATTCGACAGCAGGTCGTAAAAATCGGGAGTATTTACCCGAGGTAAAGTTCAAAGGAAGGTAAATACCGGCTTTGAAATTGGTCTCCATCCAGGAGTAATCAATCTGATTATTGGCCGTATCCACAAAAAAGCTTTTTCGTTTGCCGAAATCTGCCGTGAAATCGAGTACCGGAAACCAGCCGGCATAGCTATAGTTCAGGTAATATTTCCCGGTTTGTTCGTTCACATCATATTCCCACCCGAGCGTAGTAAAAGATGAACTCAGCAGGTTTTGCGAAAAGAGGGAAATACCGGGTTTCACATTGTAATTCTGTGCATCGAGCGAAATGGGCGCCCAACTGTGAATATTGAACAGGTTCAGCATTTTCGGATATTTCCTGATTTCGTGCTGCTCCTGCGAAATCTTTTCCGGTTCGAGGATTTGCCCCTCCTGATCGGCCAGTGCCTGGTAAAGTTTCACAAAGTTGTCGTTCACGTTTGCCAGGGGAATCTGGTTACCAGTATTAAAAGGAATTTTGGCGATGGAAAAACCTTCCGGGGTATAATTGGCAAAAAGAATGGAGTCGCCGTCTTGGGTAAAAACCGGATCGGTCAGTCCATATTCAACGGACGCAATCATCGCAATGGTTTTGGTATCCAAATCAAGTTGGTAGAGATTGTCAATGCCCGACCAGGCGCCGGCGAAAACCACGCTGTTGCCCTTTATCACCGGTTTTGAAATATCGGTAAATGTAAAATCTGATACAATTTCAATCTCTCCACTTTCCGGATCGGCCAGGGCGATGGCTTTGCCTTCGTTGCCAACGACAATGGTGACGATTTTTTTTCCGTCGTCCGACCATTTCGGCCAGGTGAAGAAGTAATTTTCAGGAGTGGTCATTCTTTTCAATACTTCTCCTGTTGTCACACTCAGCACCACAAGGCTGTATTGCTGATCTTCCGAAACATCCACTGCCGCCAATTTCGTGGCATCCGGCGAAAGGTTCGGGGCAAAGTAGCGGGTTTTGTGGGTGAGTTGGGTAGCTTTCCCGGTTTGAAGATCAAGCACCCTGATGACCGAGTAATTCCGGTGTTGCCACCTGATGTCGAAATCACGTTCAGCCCAGGCAAGCAGATTTCCGGCGTGCGAGAGTGTTCCGGGGTAATAGTATCCGGGTGTAAAAAGGATTTTCTCATTTCCCTGCTGATCAACCTCAACAAACCGGGCAATGTCGTCCAACTCTTTTTTCTCTGCCAGTAACGTTCCCTGTGAAGTTAAATTCGGACTGCTGTAACTGGTAAAAATCCTTTTCTCAGGAAGGGCGATTTCAGATACCCGGAATTTGGGAGTTTTTTCCTGTTGAGCTTGCCATTGCTCTTTAACTTTGGTCAATGTTGAATTGTAAAGTTTGGTTTTGGCGAGGCCGGTCACATCTTTGATCCCTTCAGAAAAAGGGACGATCATGTAAGGATTTCGTCCAACTTTATCGAAAGTGTGGTTCCAGATTTCAATGCCGTATTTTTCGCGCGATTTGGCCACGATGTGATAGCCGAGGATATAATGATTGGGCACAAAATCTTTGTAAGACCCAAAAACTGCCTTGTCGTAGGAGAACAATCCTTTGTAGAGAAACTGCGCCCTGAGCGGCATGGTAAAAGAAGGTTGCCTTCCCCGCCCGGACTTGCTCAGCGCGGTTTCGGTGGCTACGGCGTCGCCTTCGAGAAACCAAAACGGAATGTACAATCCAAGAACCGCTCCGGTCACCTGCTCGCCAAAGAGGTAGGTTAACAGTTTTGTCAGTCCCTGGTTGAGTTTGCTGATCTGGATCACGTGGCGGTACTCATGGAGTGCCAGTTGCTGGAACCATTCCTGAGCGTACGTGTCCTGCGGCGGAATGGTGTAAAATTCCATTCGTCTTGGCGCCCAAACTACCATACCGTTGGAGGTGGAGGTGAAATTGTGGATGAGTACGGATATCTTTTTCGGAGTTGATTTTAGGGTTACGGTATCCAGTTGTCGGGCATATTCAAGGGTATTAGCTATGTAGTTCGCAGTAATGTCGTATCCTTCGGGAAAAACCACTTTAAACCCCGGTGTGTTGATTTGCTTCCATTTTACTGAAGCGGGGTTTTGCCCGGTGCTGTAGTATTGGGCGTTTGCCGTTGAAACAAATCCACACATAACCAACATGATAACGCCAATAATCAGGATATTTTGCTTCATGGCTGAATGGGATTGGTCATTGCTTTTTCAAAAAATTTCCAAAGCGGATCGCTTAAGGTTGAGGCCACTATGGTTACCGATTCCTGTTTCACCGGATGTATAAACTCCAGTTTTCGTGAATGAAGGCAAATAGAGCCGTCGGGGTTGGAGCGGGGTGAGCCGTATTTCAGATCGCCTTTGATTTTACAGCCGATGTTCGCCAGTTGCGTCCTGATCTGGTGATGGCGTCCGGTTTCCAGTTCGATTTCGAGCAGATGGTAGCGGTCGCTGCTCATCAGCAACCTGTAACTCAACCTGGCCAGCAGCCCTCCTTTGGTGTCGCTTTTAACGACAAACGACTTGTTCTTTTCCTTGTCTTTACGCAAATAATTCTCCAGCCGGCCTTCCTGAGTTGGCGGAGGCTGATCCACTATTGCCCAATAAGTTTTTTTAATTTGATGCAGACGTAACAGCTCGTTGAGCCTTGTCAGCGCTTTACTGGTGCGGGCAAACATCACAGCGCCGCTCACGGGACGGTCGAGCCGGTGTACAACCCCTAAAAATACGCTTCCGGGTTTTCCGTACTTTTCCTTGATGTACTCTTTTACGTCGTCCCGCAGGGTTTTGCCCTCAAAAACATCGGCCTGGATGAGGTCGCCGGGAAGTTTATTTACAATAATGATATGGTTGTCCTCATACAAGATCTCATTTACCATCAAACTGTCCTCTTTTTTTGATTAAGCGGTGATTAATGATTAGTACTGTTCGCGGTCGTTGGGGAAATTCACTGTTTTCACGTCGTTGATGTACGCCTTCACCGAGCCCTGAATTTCTTCGCTCAGGTTGTGATATCGACGCAGGAAGCGCGGAGAAAATTTCTGTGTGATCCCGAGCATATCATGAAGCACGAGCACCTGGCCATCCACCTCGTGACCTGCGCCGATACCAATGGTGGGTATCCTGATTTCGGCGGTTACCCGTCCGCCGAGGTTGGCCGGGATCTTTTCGAGCACAAGGGCAAAACAGCCTGCCTCCTCGAGTAAATGCGCATCTTCGATCAATTTTTGGGCTTCTGTTTCTTCTGTTGCTCTTACGACATACGTTCCGAATTTATGGATGGATTGCGGGGTCAACCCCAGATGACCCATCACCGGAATTCCAGCTGTCAGTATCCTGTCAACCGACTCAATGATCTCGCGGCCTCCCTCCATTTTTACCGCATTGGCCCCGGAAGATTTCATGATGTTGATCGCTGTACTCAGCGCTTCTTTTGAATTGCCCTGGTAAGTACCAAAGGGCAAATCCACCACCACGAGCGCCCGCTTCACAGCCCGCATCACCGAGGAGGCGTGGTAGATCATCTGATCAAGTGTGATGGGCAATGTGGTTGAATAACCGGCCATTACATTCGACGCTGAGTCGCCCACCAGGATCACATCAATACCGGCCTGGTCGAGTAATGCCGCCATCGAAAAGTCGTATGCTGTGAGCATGGCAATCTTTTCTCCCTTGAGCTTCATCTCCTGGAGCACATGCGTGGTTATCTTTTTGTAAACGTTTGCTTGTTTCTTGTCCATTTTACCCCGATTTTCGTTTTGCCCTTCCGGTTTTCATTTTCCATTTTTAAAATAAAAGAAAAATTGCGCCGTTAGGTCGTGTGTTATTTCAAAGCTACAAAATTAGCTGTTTTTTTAAAGTCAGTTGTCCATCAAAAATCTTGAACTCAATTTTTAACCATCTACTTCGTATTGCTCCTATGACTAAAAAAATTACGCTGCTCCTGCTCCTGCCAGTCATCCTGTTCACCTTCTATTCGTGTGAAACAGAAGTTGACATTGACACCGACTGGAAAGAGATTACTATCGTTTACGGCCTGCTCAATCAACTTGACACAGCCCATTATTTCAGAATAAATAAGGCTTTTCTTGGCGGCAACGCATTACAAATGGCTAAAATTGAAGATTCATCCAGCTACAGAAACGCCCTGGAAGTAAAACTTGAAGGTTGGGATCTGAATTCAGTAGTTCAGACTATCTTTTTCGATACTTCCACATTCAACAATAAAGACACCGGCATATTCTACAATCCTTACATGGTGATCTATAAGGGAGTCGGGCAGTTGAACCCGGAATTGCAGTATCGGTTGTTTGTCAAAAATACGATTTCGGGACATGAAGTAACCAGCAAAACGAATCTGGTCAGGAATTTTATCATCAAAAAACCGGTAGCCGGAGGCCGCCTGACTCTTTTCCGGGGTTTTAACACTGCGTTTGGCTGGACAAACGGAGTCAATGCCCGGCGCTATGAGCCCCAGGTTCGGTTTCATTTTTGGGAAGTCCCTGCAGGTACTCAGGATACAATCCCGAGATATATTGATTGGGCACTTACTACGGTCAATTCCAACAACCTTCAGGGTGAAGGGGAGATAGAAATCAGTTTCAGCAATGATGGTTTTTATGATTTTGTCAAAAGTAAATTGACTGACAATTTTGATGGAAGGCGTCTTTGCGGAGAGGTCGATTTCATTATTTCAGCCGGCGGCGATGAATATGATACCTACATGAAAGTTAACGGTCCTTCCTATAGCCTGGTTCAGGACAGACCCGAATATACCAATGTTGAGAACGGACTCGGGCTTTTTTCAAGCCGATATAGCATATTTAGGGTTAAAAGGCTCGATCCCAGAGCCGAGGATGAAATCATCTTATTGGATGTTAAGTTTGTCAAAAATCCGCAGCTGTAGTTAAACAGCGGTTTGTCAACAGCTCTTAACGGGAGAAAAAGTCAGTTTACCAAGCAAAGCAGCAAAAAAGAATCGCATTGACCCCATCCTTGCATTACCCCCCGCCACTTCCTGCGTCAGTGTCGGGCAAGCATCGCCCCAAAACTCCCCGCCTTCTCCTTCGTCGTAGTCGGGCAAGCATCACCCCAACACTCCAACCCAATTTGCATCCGATTTAAATTACTTTTGCAAAATATTGATTTACATTAATTTGTAAAATCACTACTATTTTTTTAACAGTGGGTATTGCCTAAAATCCTAATATTGTAATGTGTTTTCAATGAGATTTGCCGGAAATTTTCCGGTTTTAACATCAATTTACGCATTATGATATCCAACTTTATTTTCAGCCTGCTGCTTGTGCTTGGCGCATTTCTTTTTTACAAAAGCATTAACCGGATTGCCGGTATAATAAAGTCCGGCAAGGACATAGATATCAGCGATAATCCCGGTGAACGATGGAAACTGATGGGGCTGGTGGCGATCGGTCAGTCGAAAATGGTGGCAAGACCGCTATCGGCCATCATGCATATCTTCATCTACGTCGGGTTTATCGTTGTGAATATCGAGATGATCGAGATTCTGATTGATGGTGTCACAGGCTCACACAGGGTACTTTCTTTTCTTGGCATCATTTATCCTGTGGTTGGCTCCATCTTTGAGTTTTTTGCCTTTTCGGTTATTGTGGCGTGTTTTGTTTTTCTCTCCCGCCGCAATATCATCAGGCTGAAAAGATTCTGGAACAAGGAAATGACCACATGGCCAAGGACTGACGCCAATATCATCCTCATCACCGAGATTCTGCTGATGAGTTCAATCCTGGTGATGAATGCTTCCGACAGCATCCTGCAGGGTCGAAGCCACGCGGATTTCCCGGCTGTTGGAACATTTCTCATCAGCGGTATGATCAAACCGGTGTTGATGGAATTATCCAGTAGCAGCCTGGTTTTTCTTGTACATTTCACCTGGTGGTTTCACATTGTCGGTGTGCTGATCTTTCTCAATTATATCCCCTTCTCAAAGCACCTTCACGTTTTCCTTTCGTTCCCCAATGTGTTTTATTCCAAACTGGGGCCTAAGGCAAAAATACCTGCCATTTCATCCATTACCAGCGAAATTAAACTCATGTTGAACCCGTCTGCCGAAGTTCCGGCACCTGCAGAGGGGGCCGAAATAGCGCAGTTTGGGGCAAAAGACACACCGGATTACACCTGGAAAAACCTGATGGACGCTTTTGCCTGCACCGAATGTGGGCGCTGCACTTCGAGTTGCCCGGCAAACATCACCGGCAAAGCGCTCTCGCCGAGGAAACTGATGATGGATGTCCGCGACCGTGCTGAAGAGCTGGATAAGTTATGGCGTAAAAACGGAAAAGATGATAAAGACGAAAAGACGCTTTTTGACCGGATTTCAGCCGAAGAAATCTGGGCTTGTACTACCTGTAATGCCTGTGTTCAGGAATGTCCTGTGAATATTGATCCTGTGGCGATCATCATCGAATTGCGCAGGTATCTTTTCCTCGAAAAATCCGCAGCTCCCGGGGAACTCAATATGATGTTCACCAACATCGAAAACAATGGCGCTCCCTGGCAGTTTTCACCCGAAGACCGCCTGAAATGGGCTGAAGACACCGGAGTGAATGTTCCTCTGATGGCCGATCTTTTTAACCAGGGCAAAAAGCCGGAATACCTTTTCTGGGTTGGCTCATCAGGCGCTTTCGACGACAGGTTCAAAAAAGTAAGTGTTCAGTTTGCCAAAATATTGAATCATGCCGGGATTGATTACGCAGTGCTGGGTCCCGAAGAAACAGATACCGCCGACTCGGCACGCCGGGCCGGAAACGAAATGCTTTACCAGATGCAGGCCCTCCAGATCATTGAGATACTGAAGGCTTATGATGTTAAAAAAATCATCACCTGCTGCCCGCACGATTTCAACACGTTCAAAAATGAATATCCTGATTTCGGGGGCAATTTTGAAGTCATGCATCATTCGCAGTTTCTCAGCAAGCTCATTGCTGAAGGGAAAATCAATCTCAACGGAAATCATTTTGAAGGGAAGCGCATCACATTCCATGACCCTTGTTACCTGGGACGTGGAAATGACGAATACGATGCACCCCGCCAAATAATTCATGCGCTGCACGGCGCCAATCTTGCCGAAATGAAACGTAACCGCCAGTTTGCCCTATGTTGCGGCGCCGGCGGCGGACAGATGTTCAAGGAGTGCGAAAAAGGCGTCAAAGAAGTGTTTCTCGAGCGAATTGAAGACGCCATCGAAACCGGCGCCGATATCGTGGCAACAGCCTGCCCTTTCTGCATGGTGATGATGACTGATGGCATTAAATACAAAAACAGGGAAGAAACCATGAAAAACTATGACATTGCTGAGTTGGTGGGCATATCGCTGGGAGTATAATCCATTTATCATTCGAATGGTCAATGGAATTGTCATAAAAGAAATTCTTCATTCTGATCGGGGGCTGAATCATTATTTTTAAACAATACCATATCTATGGTCAGATTCAAAAAAACAGGATTGCCGCTTATTTATCTATTGATACCTGTAATAATTTTTGCTCAGGCGCCAACCGGAAGTTCAACATTTATCATCAATGGGTTCAGTAAAAAGATTTCCGGAACCGACTTTTGGTACCACTCCTCTATCCAGATTGCCAAAGAAAGCCTGTTGATCCGCGCAACCGACGGCAACTCTTCGATGGAATGGGAAACTGCCTCGGCGCCCAATAATCTGAAAACTGAATCAGTAACTTATGTTTGGCTTGCAGGAATTGGCTCTTCACCCGGCAAGGCAAGTTTCGACCTGGAAGTAAACGGGATCAAAAAATTCACTTTTTGGGCTGATGGAACAGATGAATGGGATTTGAGAGCCGATGGAGGTTCTTCACTGCGTTTTAAAAAAGATATGATTGATCAGCATGGCGACCGGTTTGGATTTATGTTTCTTACGTTGCCTGCAAACACCGTAGAAACCGGCAAGCCAATGAAAATCAAAGTTACGGGCGGCTATTTCGGGAAAACATCGTGGTACATGACTTTCAAATTTCCGTTGGAAAACGGTTTAAACTTTGAAGCGCTGCCCGCTATTTCAACAGTCAACGGGAAGCAATACCAGCTTGGCGTTGCAGGGATTCTTCATTTTGAAGAATATGCGTTGGCCAAAATGTTTATTGAAGATCAACTGGTGAAGGAAACCCCAGTGGAATTTGGTTATAACTACGTGAAAGTTCAGTTGCCGGCAGTTAAAGAACAAACTACCGTTAGCTATCGTCTTGAAGTTGCAGACCAAATATGGGAAGGCCAACTGGCCCTCAATCCTGTTCGCGAATGGCGGGTAAACTTTGTGCAACACTCTCACACCGACATTGGCTACACCCGTTCTCAAATGGAAATCCTGGCCGATCAAATCCGCTTTATTGATTATGCCCTCGATTATTGCGATCTGACTGATGATTTCCCTGATGAAGCCAAATTCCGCTGGACCTGTGAAGCTTCCTGGGCGGTGGATGAATTCCTTAAAAGCCGTCTGCCAGCGCAGATCGAACGACTGAAGCAACGTGTTACCGAAGGCCGTATTGAGCTGACAGGGATGTACTTTAACTTCAGCGAGTTGCCCGATGAGCAGGTGCTGGCTGCCTCCCTCCAGCCGCTTAAAAGATTCAGGGAGCTTGGTCTTGAGGTGAAAACAGCCATGCAAAACGACGTGAACGGTATCGGCTGGTGTCTGAATGATTATTACGCAGACCTTGGCGTGAAATACCTGAACATGGGCACGCACGGCCACCGGGCACTGATTTGCTTTGACAAGCCTACGTTGTTCTGGTGGGAATCCCCTTCGGGAAAACGAATGCTGGCATGGCGCGGTGAGCATTATATGATCGGGAATACAAAATTTAAAATCCAATCCGGCGATTTTAATGTTTTTGAAGATGAATTGCTGACCTACCTCATTGACCTTGAATCAAAAGGTTATGAATACAATCTCATTTCCCTTCAACACTCAGGTTTTATCACCGACAATTCGCCGCCTTCCACCTTTGCAAGCGAATTGATCAAGCAATGGAACGAAAAATATGATTGGCCTAAATTGAAGACTGCAACAGCGACGGGGTTTTTTGAAGAAATGGCAGCTGAACATGGCGAATCATTCCAGGTGATACACGGCGCCTGGCCCGACTGGTGGACCGACGGATTTGGGGCTTCTGCACGGGAAGTGGCTGCCACCCGACGGGCACAAAGCGATTTGATGGCCAATACTGCCGGCCTCACAATGGCTGCCATGCAGGGAGTTGATTTTCCTGAAAAAATTCACGACCGCATCGAAGCAGTGAACAATGCGCTGCTGTTTTACACCGAACACACGGTGGGCTTTCATGCCAGTGTGCGCGAACCTTTTCATAAATACACCATGGAGCAGCGGGCAATCAAGGAATCGTATGCCTGGGAAGCAAGCCGCAGGGCAAAAATGCTGGGTGAAGAAACAATGGGATTGCTCCAAACCTTCATCGAAAGGGAGAAATACCCCTCGCTTGTGGTTTACAACACCCTCAACTGGGACAGAAGCGGTTTGGTTGAAGTTTATATTGACCATCAAATCATCCCGCGTTATTCAAACTTTTCAATTACTGATCAGCTGGGCACTTCATTAAAAACACAACCTGTTGAACGTCATTCCGACGGAACTTACTGGGCAGTCTGGGTGGATGATGTTCCCGCTTTTGGTTTTAAAAAATTTGTGATCAAACCTGAAGATGCTCAGCATGAAAGCATTTCTTCTGAAAGTAATTCAAACCCAATGGTTATGGAGAACCCATGGTATAAAATTTCCATTGATCAACAAAAAGGAGCGATAACAGGTATCTTCGACAAGGAGTTTAAACGGGAACTTGTGGACAATAACGCCGATTGGAAATTTGGTGAATTTATTTACGAGCTGCTCGACAACCGTGAACAAATGGAGTCATTCAGATTAGATAATTATACCCGGGAGCCGCTCGAAAAAGTTTGGTTTGATGCTTATGAGCCGGGCGAAATCTGGAATACAATCCGGTTTAAAGGAAATACAAAAGCTGCAAACCGCGACGGTGGCTTTGAATTTGAGATCAGGTTGTTCAACACCTCCAAACGAATTGATCTGGCTTATTTTATCGAAAAGAAACTTGTTACAGACCCGGAGGGAATCTACAACGCCTTCCCATTTATACTTGAAAACGGACAGTTGGCTTTTGATGTTCCGGGTGGTGAGGTGAAGGCTGGAATAGATCAGATTCCCGGCTCGTCCAATGACTGGAATACTGTGCAAAACTACGCCAGGCTTTATAGCGACAAAGCCCAGATTTTACTTAGCTCTCAGGAAATCCCGCTGATGCAGTTTGGCGGGATCAACACGGGGCGTTACAAAGCCGGCGCTACTCCGGAAAGCACCCACATTTACGGCTGGCCTATGAACAACTACTGGACAACCAATTTCAACGCTGACCAGCATGGCGGCCACACCTGGGTATATTGTTTCACAAGCAGCGACAAAACTGCCATCACCGATGCCACCCGTTTTGGCTGGGGCAACCGTACGCCATTTTTAGCCCGGGTTTTGCCCGGTGGCGGAAATGGAGACGATATCTGGCAACACTCATTCATCACCGGCTGGCCTGAAAACGTAATTTTAGTCAACGCTATTCCACAGCAGGATGGGAAAACAGCGATTTTTCATGTAAGAGAAACTGAGGGAAAATCGTCGTTATTCGACATCAAAAATGGATTGACAGGGGCCGGTTTGAAATGCTTGCAGGTAGATGTCACAGGCGCCGAAGTTAAAAATGGAAACCCGGGATTGAAACCTCTTGAGAGCAAGTTTTTCAGGGTGAGGTTTTAAGTGAAAAATGATGGCGGGACAATTACTCAAAAAAATCAGACAAACACTGTTCATCGAACTCAATTTCGTGTGCGCGAAGCATCAGAAGTCACTCCTCGCGGAATGATTGTTTTCTGTGGTGTTCCTGTTGATTATCAATATAATTGATTACCGAGAACGATAGGAAATGGAATATGAAAAGAGGCCATATCCTTATTGCCATTGAAATTTGGGTTTCACTTAACCATTTTGGCTAATAAAAATAGAAGTACTCGATTTTACACCCCGAACTAATGCTGGTATGTAGCATGGGTGCATGCCGAAGAAAATGTGAATCTGATCGGGCATTAAGTAAATCACCAGAGGTTTGTGCTTATAATTTTTGAGGATGCCTACGATAAATTTACCCCACTCTAACCTGAACAATCCAGAAAAGTTTCACCCGGAGACCACTATGCAAGAACACGCAAACACCGCAAAGTTGTGATTCATTGTTTTGTTCTTTGCGAACTTTGCATAACCAAACATTGCGCGCTTTGCGTGTAAAATTATGCCAGGATAAACACGAATATTTTAAGTAAGATACTATAACTCTCCGTTTACGAAATAACCCTTAGGGAATTATCAAGTTGTAGCTTTGTGGTTCTCTGCGCAAAAACTTTGCGGTTCAGCCTTTTTTACCGTGGAGATACGCAAAGAAGACGCTAAGAACTGCAGAGAAACAACTTTTCTCGGTCTCAAAACCGCTGTTTAGTCTTCACCCATTTTCACAAACCGGAGCTGTTGAACGGCTTCCTTTTGGTCGGTTATCTGCAACAAATAAACAGAAGGGCTTAAAGAACTGATAAGGATTTCTGTTGCGTTGCTTCCGGCTGAAAATGTTCCGGTAATGACAATTTTCCCGCTAAGGTCTATAATTTGATAGTGCAGGTCACCGGTCAGGATTTCATTGCTGATGATCGAAAGCAAATTTTTGGCCGGGTTGGGATAGATAGAAAATTCCGATCTATCTGCCGGTTTTGTCACTGAAGTGGTCAGCTCTTCGAAATAAGCATCAAAAGCAATGTTTTGGGCGCCGGTATTCAGTGTATCAAGAAAGACAGGATTCAGGATATTGTTGATCAGTCCGTTGTTACCCCATTCCAGAAAAATGAAACCATCTTCAGGAAGGGCTTCAATTTTTACAGGAATGCCGTCAAAGTATACTCCCTGCCAGGGATAGCTGTCGGGTGTAACGGTACTGATTTTTATTTTTCCTGCATTTTCCGGATACACGTTTAAGATCACTTCAACCTGGCCGGGTAAATTGAAATGTGACTGGAGATGGTTTCTGACCTGGTTTGTTCGCTGTGAAAGCTGGCTTTGGAATTCAAGGTGGTTGTTGGTGAATACTTCCATTTGCCCCGGGATATTGTTCGGATCGCCCCAGCGGGCATATTCATCCGGCATTTCCAACACCATCTGATTAAACATACTTTGTTCCAATGCAAACATTTTTTCGAAATGATAGGCTGTATTCATCACATCTGCAAAGCGATTGATGAAATAATTCCGGAACCTTGCGTTCAGGATACTCCTTTGCCAGATATGAACGTGTGGGTAAAAATCACCGTAATTCAGCATGTATTCGATATGATCAAAATAGCAATCGGTCCAGCCATTCGGGTCCATCGAAAGTTCCAGGTCAATCAGGCAGTAGCGCCATCTGAAGTCTGTTTTGTCGGAGCGGTAAATTTTGATGTTGTTCCATGGCCAGTCCGTGTTTCCCATCCATGATTCTGCAATGAAATAATCGTTATACCATGTCATATCAAAGTACTGATCTGCTGAATTCCAGAATGAGGTATCGGAGGGGTTGATTTGAAGGAAGGAGGCATAATCCTCATAAAAATCATCCAGTGAACCTTCCACAGCGCGCAAAACCCCGCCATACCATGCACTCATGGATAAAATATCCGTTTGTTCGGGATCGGCGCCATCGAGGGTTTCAAAGTACTCGGTATCCATTTTTTCGCGCAATTCATACAGCCCGAAATAATTTCCATTGATATACACTGAAACCGGGCGCCAGGCATTGTAATAATTATACGTTTCTGCGCCCATCAGCGCAACCTGGCAAGCGTCCTTATAAGGAAAGCTCAGGTATTGATTACTCCCGTTTCTCAGGTAAAATTTGCTATATCTTGTCCTGTCAGGTTTAGCGGGAATGATTTGATAATCAACCGGTCCATCACCCAACACTCCATCGGCCAATTCAACCCTGAAGGAGTGCTGGGGATGCGAACGGGCGCCACCCCATCCCCCATCAATCTGTATTCCTGCTCTTTGGGAAAAAATCAGGTTTTTTGTGGAATCGAAATATTCAACATAGGCTGCCTTTTCCCAATCAAACCACCAGTTGTCAAAAATCCCGTTTTCACCATAGAGATTGTCGCTGCTCGTAGCCACCGAAATGACAGGGGTTGTATGATTAACGCCGAACAAATAAGAAGAAACAGTATTCGGGCTTGGCAGAATGCCTGGTCCAAATACTCTGGCTTTCAACACCATCGAATTGGCAATGTTGATCGGTTCGCCTGTAAAAACCTGGGAAAATGGAGTCGGTTCGCTCCCGTCGGTCGTGTAATGGATAGATGAAGGTTCGGCGTTGGGATTACTGATGCTCAGATAAAACGGTAGCTGATAAATTCCTGATGGGACCGAGAAAACCGGTGCCTCAAAGTAGTCGGTAAAGGTGGCCGAAGTATTATTTGTGAATGATGGTGTTCCCAGCTGGAAAAGATACTGATCGGAAGACCCGTCGGGAAAAGATCCCCGGCTGTTGTCCAGATCGTTACATTCGATGAACAATGAACTTAGGAATACCTGGTAAGGAGAGAAAAGAAAAACCGCTTCACCAGATTCTGAAATTTTGAAATTGGTGTGGAGGAAATTGCTTGTATCCACTGCATCAAAGGAGGAGGCCAGCTCACCGAGTGAAATCAGTTTCATGTGAATATCAATGTAATCATACACTGTATTCGGATCGGTCGAAACCACGTCAAAAGCAAGACTTGAAATCTCCCCGGCTGTCAAACCTGCTGCTGTAAGTTCCGAAGCAAGGATCAGCATCTGGTGCCTTGCCGACCAGTACCAGTTGCCGTATGGAGCGGGATAGTCAGTAGGCGAGTTCTGCAATGTGCCCGTCCCGACAGGGATACCATTCAGCTTCATGTTTGGCCGTTGATAAGCACGGCTTCCATATTTGGACATGCAGGAGGCTGCACTGCCATCATTAAATGTAAAAGAACTGGCATAGAAACCGGTGGCAGTTTGGTTGAAAACCGAATTTGTAGTGTACCCTGCGGAACTGTAGGAACAGGTATTGATCAGAATATTGGAAATACCATCCCAGTAAAATGGAGTGGAAAAACTGTGGGTATTCCAGCCGGCAATGGGGTTAAACTCTACGGCGGTGAACACATGGACAAAGCCCGAAAGTGGTTTTCTGTCCTTTCCGCTGCATAAAACTGTCCGGAACGCTCCCGGGGCAAGTTTTACATTCGGGAAAATCCATTTTGTTGGATTGTCGGGTTTATCAGTTATGGAATAATTTAAAAGATTGATGGTGTCGGCGCCTGTATTATACAATTCTAACCAGTCAGGGTATTCTCCATCCTCGTCGGCAATGGTGGAATAATTCATGTTACTTCCTTCGTTGATTACCACCTGAGCAAAGACCCGAGGGATAAAAATCGCAAAAAAAGCAAAAGAAAACCACAAACTCCTTGATGACATATGATTAATTACTTATTTCCGAATTGAAATCAGATAGAAATTTCTTTTCGACAAACATAAGGAATAAACTGATCATGGTGTGGCAGTTATTATGCAACAGAGATAAGTCGCCATTTTCAATCAACGCTGTTAAAAGAAACTTCTGCGTTAAGGCCGTTTGATCATCGCTTTTTAACCCTTGATTCGACCGGGTTTTTGAGGTTTGAATACTCCGTCAGTTCCATCTTCACCGAACCAACGATCACCGCTGATTCGGCCAGAACCGGGATTTTGTTTTCGTCATCAGTAATCCATAACGTCATGGGATAGGGATTACTGAACACTTCGCCGGTGGCCACCATTGGCTTGAATGCCAGGCAACGGAAAACTCCAAGACTGGTTTCAACTATTTCTCTTCCCTGAAATTGAATAACAGAAATGTACAGGGAATCGTCAAGATAATAATTGACCGAGATGTTATCGCCAACCTTGAGTGTATCAGCATTTAAAGTGCGGGCATAATAAGTTGCTGAAAGGATGTCCTGTACATAAGGAGTGATTGTTTTGGATTTTTTCCTGCTTTTGGCAATTCCTTTTGCATGGTCAAAATCCACGTCATCATCCCTGACGTATCCTCCCTCCTTTGTACGACGGATAAAATGATGAGGCGCCAGCGATTCTTTGTCAACAAACGACTCGAACCGGTCGCGCACTTTGAAAAAGAAATCAAACGTACGGTTGGATTTGCCGATCCCTACAATATGCACTACTTCGCGGCCATCAAACTTCTTGTTCGACTTTTTGATTTCAATTTCGGCAGTTCCTGCATTGATCTGCCCGGTTAGCAAAGACTCGTAATAGACCCTGTAATGGAGCGTTTCACCAATTTCCCAGGCATTATTCTCCACCTTACGGTACTCAAACCCGGGTGAACTTTGTGCGTTCGCTGAACATGCAAGCGCAAGCGGTATGAATAATTGAAGGAATCGAACAGGGATATTCATGAATTGCAAGGTTTGGACTAATAACAGAAAAAAGTCTTAAAAATTACTCGAAAAGTAGCATGATACAATTGACATTTTAATAAAAAAAGAGAATCATTCAAAGACTTGATCATTCGTATTGTAAGGGTAAAACGATGAAAAAATAAAGCATTCATTTCCAAAGTATCAGGTAAGTAAAAGCTATCAAGGATTGGGCCATCAACCGGCAAGACCGGTCAGTGGATAAATTACCGGTAAAATCGCACTGAATCACAAACTGCTGATGAAACCTGGTTAGAAAATAAATGAAGGGAAATAAAAAAAGGTGGATCAAAGCAGGTTGGAAAAACTGAGCAGAAGAAAATAGGGATAAAGCGCGTTTCTACTGACCAATGATTTTCGCTGAAAGGTGTCTATGCTTCCGGTGCAAATTTCAACGGTTAGTTTTGGATGCGCCTGCAATTTGGACAAAAAAAAGCAGTAATGCGCAAAACACCTTTTGTACCTTCTCATCTCCCTTTAAAGCGGAAAAATATACCTGAACACCACGCTGAAATAATCTCCTTTGAGGTCAATCGTCAGATCGTTGATGTTCACCGGTTCATGGGTATACAGGATGCGGGTTTGGTAAAGGGTTGAAAAAAGACGGTAAACGGGGCCGACATAAAACCATCCGCTGTTTTCGGTGCGGTACTCGAACCCGAAACCCCCTCTGAACACCGGCATTACCCAGTAGTTTCGGATTGAAATCTGAGAAAAATCGTAAACATAGCCTCCGGTAGGCTTTTCTTCGTAAGCTCTCGTCTGAAACTCACCCGGAAGAAACTGAAACGAAAAACCCAGGGATTGATCAATGTAGAGCCGTTCGCCCAAGCGGATGAAATAGTTGAAAGTGAGCGGAATTTCAAAGTTATCGGCAGTAAACTGCAGGTCGGTTTGAAAATCTTCTTCCGTGGCTGTTATCCTGTAATCGCGGATCAGGTAGTTGATCCCTGTTTCAAGTGCCATCTTTTCGCTGAGCCGGAACGAAAGATGCGCGCCATAGGCATATCCCGGACGGGGTGAGATATCGAACTGCACCCCCTGGCTGAAGGCCTGCACTTCGCCTGAGCGAATGAGATTACTGGGAATCAGCGGTTCAATCTGCAATCCAAAAGTAACTTTCCGATCCTGGGCTGAAAGGCCGTTGATCAGTAGCCACAAAAATAAAAATATGGTGATTTTTCGATGAATAACCATTAATATGCAAACAAGTCAGATTCGGTTAATTTGATCACCGGACCATAGCGTTTTTCAATTTCAACAAAGTCCACCTGGTCACGATGCCCGAGAATAACGTATGTTTTTGGCTTTTCTTTTACAAATTGTGCATTGAATGTCTTCACATTGTCGAGGGTCATCGTAGGAATTGTTTTGTATAGGAGCATTCTCCTGTCAACATCGTATCCCATCTTTTTATCATTCAGATACGACCAGATGATGCCTGATTTGGTGATACGCTGTGTACGGATATCCGAAATCATCTGTTCCTGAGCCAGTTTAAAAGCATTATCTGACAGTGGCATATTTTTAAACAGGTCATTGAAAGCGTCGAAAGCATCAATCACCTTGTCGTTCTGGGTGGCAATAAAACTCGTATTCATAAAATAACCGTCAGGGTTCGAAGGTTGCCTGTACGATGATGAGGATGAATAAGCCAGCCCGCGTTTTTCCCGCATTTCCTGGAACACAATGGCATTCATCCCTCCGCCGAAATAGCTGTTGTACAAACTGACCTGAGGAACAATCTCTTTATTGAAGGGAACCCCTTTGGAGATGGTCTGCAAATAGGACTGGTTGGCCTCATAGTGAGCAAAGTAAACCATCTCTTTTTCAGTTTCTTTTGGTTCAAATTTCGTTGCTTTATCTACAGCTGCCAACGTTTTGGGTACTTTGTGATTGGTCTCCACCAGAGTTGCCACCTTATCAATCGGTTGGGGGCCGTAGAATGCGATGTTATGTTCAATTTTCCACAAGTGTTGAAGAGTTGCGATGAGCTGCTCGACCTTTAGCATTTCAAGTTCCTGGTTAGTTAGAGTGAAAGTTGTTGGATTTTCAGCGCCATACATCGCGTAGTTGGTGAGTGCCTGGAAATTGGCACGTTGATTTGCTTTGCTGTCGAGCCGGGCTTTCTTAACATTATTGATGTAAGATTCAAGGTCTTTGGCTTCCCCTCTGGCATTCAATACAAGGTCTTCGAAAAGAATGAGTGCATCTTTTAGATTTTCGCTCAGCCCGCTCAGGGTAATCCTGGTTTCTTCATCATCCACCCTTACACTGAATGTACAGGCCAGTTTATAAAATTCATTGCTGATCTCTTCGGGAGACATTTTTTTTGTTCCCATAAAATCGAGAAATGAAGCAGCAAATGGGAGAAGTTTGTCGTGATAACTGCCCATTGGGAAAGTATAAGTAAAACTGAACGTTGGGTTCTCCGTGTTTTCGACGTAAAGAATTTCAATCCCATTGGATAACTGTTTGCGTTTGATGTCCTTCTGGTAATCGAGGAATACAGGTTCAGGCTGAGGGACTTCGGATGCTTTGATCTCTTTCTGCAAATCCGATTCAGCATCCCTGTTGATATGAATGGGTGTAATTGGCGGCTTTTCCATTTTGGTAATGTCATCGGGCTGACCTTGCCGTTTGTAAACAACGACATAATTGTTTGCTCCAAGATGCTCGTTGGCAAAAGCGATCACATCCTCCCTGGTTATTTTACTTAAAGTATTGACGTATTCAACGCTTTTTTCCCAGGGTTGGTTGTTCATAAAGCTGGCGACCATCAGGTAGGCACGTGAGCGTGCTGATTCAGTCCGGCGCAGTTCCTGCAATTTGAGGTTGTTGATGGCAGCTTCCATCAGCCAGTTGGGGAAATCTCCCTTTTTAAGCTTTTCTACCTCACCCAGTAAAAGATCTTTGACCTCTTCCAAAGTCTGACCTCCTTTATTTCTGCCTGACAGCGTAAGTGCCGAATAGTCAGTCAGTGATCTTACGTAGGCACTCGAGCCGAGTGTAGCCATCTGCTTGTTCAGGTTTTGATCAATCAACCCTGCTTTGCCGTTGTAAAGGATCATTCCGATCATGTCGAGATAAGGGCTTTGTTCAGAGCCTGAACCTTCGAAGCGCCAGGCTAACTGGGCAGTTTCAGCTTCGAGACCGATCACTTCTTTCACAACCGGCTTGGTGATTGGCGGTTCCGGCTTGAATTTAAGCTCCGGAACATCGCCGGGGGTGAGTTGTCCGAAATATTTGTCAACAATAACAATGGCTTCATCCGGGTCAAAGTCACCGGCCATCACTACCGCCATGTTGTTGGGAACATAGTAAATATCGAAAAACTCCCTGATATTCTTCATTGAGGGGTTTTTCAGGTGCTCGGCCTCGCCAAGGGTTGTCTGCAGCCCGTAGGGGTGATGGGGATAAAGCCCTGCCATCAATGCTTCAGAGGCTTTGCGGCCATCGTTGGTGAGCGACATGTTCTTTTCTTCATACACCGTTTCCAGTTCGGTATGGAAAAGACGGAGAACAGGTTCACTGAAGCGATCAGCTTGAATCTTAGCCCAGTTTGCCAGTTGATTTGACGGGATATTTTCGATGTACATCGTGTAATCGTTTGAAGTGCCGGCATTGGTTCCCTGCGAACCGATTGCAGTCATCAGTTTATCGTATTCGTTAGGGATGGCCAGCGTGGAAGCGACGTAAGAAATGCTGTCAATCTTTTTGTAAATGGCCGCCCGTTTCTGCATGTCGGTTTCCTGGCGGTACACTTCAAAAAGGTCTTCGATTTCCTGAATCAGCACTTTTTCTTTTTCCCAGTCGAGTGTTCCAAAATTGGGAGTCCCTTTAAACATCATGTGTTCGAAGTAATGCGCCAGACCGGTGGTTTCGGCCGGGTCGTTTTTGCTTCCCACCTTCACTGCCACAAAAGTTTGAATCCTGGGTTCCTCAGGATAAACCGAGAAATAGACCTTTAGTCCGTTGTCAAGGGTGTAAATCCGCGCCTCAAACGGGTCGCCTTTCACTGATTCGTAAGTGTACGTTTTTTGAGCAAAGACACTGATTTGCAAAGCGAAAAGCAAAGCAGCCATCAGTTGGAGTCCGGCAAGATTTTTTGTTAACATGATTGAGAATTTAAATTAAAAATTAAAAAATGGATAATCAGATTTGAAAATACTTCATGATAACAGCCTGTTATTAAGATCATCATTGCGTCGATTTCTGACATTTCCCAAATTAGGTTAAATGTCGTATGTAACTTCTGTCAGTAAAATATTTCAGAATGTAAAAAGTAATTTGACAGAACTCAATCACAATGAATAAAGATTCAGCCATTTCCAAGTCCTAAATCCTTAGTTTAAAATACCTTTAAAGTTGCAAATTTATCCAATTATTAGAATTACTAATCTAAATGTGGACAAAAGCATCTTTTTTAAGATAGAAAGACAAATAGAATGAGAGAAAAAATTAAAATTTTCTTACATATGACCGGAAAATGTCTGCAGAAGCCAGATGTCAGCCCATGCCATGGCAAAATATGAATGCTGAGAACCTATGGTTCAAGAAAATGAGACTTAACAAACCCTGGATAAAATATTCAAAAATTCACTTCATTTTTACTGGATGTTAAATTTCGTTACTTATTGGGCTATGACCAAATTTTAGCTGAAATTTGCAACTTGAAAATTCAGATCAGATGAAAAAAATAATTACAGGCACTTGGGCTGTTGGCAAACAGATAATTAACGTGAAACTAAGTATCATCATTTTCAAAGAAGATGAATCGCATATTGTTTTTTGTCCCGCTCTCAATTTGACTGGATATGGCGATTCCGATCCTGAAGCATTGCAATCCTTTGAAGTTGTGCTAGGTGAATACTTCAATTACACAACCAATAAGAAGACCCTCGAAACCGATCTTGAGAAAATGGGGTGGAACCTTGGGAAAAGCATGCGTAAACCTGCAACCCCTCCCGATATGTCCTACCTTTTAAATCATAATGAAGATTTTAGAAATATTTTCAACAACCACGCTTTCAGAAAAGAAGATACACGGGTTGCTATTCCGGTTTTTGTCTGATGCACCGTAATCTGAAAAATATAAAACTGGCCACATTTCGCAAATTTCTTGAGTACAAGGGACTCAAAAAGATCAGGACTGCCGGTGGTCATGAAGTTTGGAGCAGAAGTGACCTTACCAGGCCAGTCGTATTGCAAAGTCACAAAGACCCGATCCCTGAGTTTGTCATCAAATCAAACCTGCAAACGATAAATGCTGATAAACAGGAATTGATTGATTTTTTGAGTGAATCATTTCGTAAGTAATAAGCCAGATATCTTGGCAAATAGATAATTAACAAAGGGCAGATAGTTAAATGAACAAGCCTGCCTTACCGTTCTGACAAAAAATTGTCAGCGATATTACACCAAAATGAAAAAACCGTTTCCAATGCGTTGATTAGAAACGGTTTATATTTTATGTTGTAGCCCCACCAGGACTCGAACCTGGATTTAAAGTTTAGGAAACTTCCGTTCTATCCCTTGAACTATGGGGCCGAATTTTTAGTTTTGCAAAAGTGCAACTTTTTTGTAAAAAATGAAGTTAAAATTGTCATTTTCCACCATTTTTACTGATAAACACTTTCACAATGAATCCAAAAGGTAAAGAAACAAAACCCCACATCGGGATCTTCGGGCGGCGCAACAGTGGCAAAAGTTCTCTGATCAACGCATTGGCACGACAGGAAATAGCGATTGTTTCCGATACTCCCGGAACGACCACCGATCCGGTGAAAAAATCCATCGAAATACCTGGCCTGGGTGCCTGTGTGCTTGTGGATACTGCCGGAATTGATGATTCGGGAGAGCTGGGTGAGAAACGCATTGCAAAGACACAGTCGGCATTGAAAACCATTGACCTGGCCATCCTGGTGATTTCCGGGAACCAATCCGGCGATCACGAAGAAAAGCTGATTCACAATCTCAATCATTTTGGGGTGCCCTTTTTCATTCTTCACAACAAGAAAGACATTCAGCCATTAGCTACTGAATTAAAAAGGGATCTTGAAAATAAATACCAAACCACGATTGTTGACTTCAGTGCGCTGCACCCAGAGGATCCCGACAGCCTGGCAGGTGTGATGAAAAAGCTGATGCCCGAAACAGCCTACACTTCACGGTCAATGTTGGGAGGGCTGATTTCGGGAGGGGATGTTGTGTTGCTCGTTACACCCATCGACACCGAAGCGCCGGAGGGAAGGATGATCCTTCCGCAGGTGCAGGCCATCCGCGATATTCTCGATAATAATGCCATAGCTATCGTATTAAAGGAAAGTGAATTGGAGGCTTATATCAACATCATGCATCCAAAGCCTGTGCTCGTTGTTACCGACAGTCAAATGTTTGGCAGGGTGAGCCGGATTGTCCCGGAGGAAATTCCTCTAACCGGCTTCAGCGTGATGCTGGCGCGATATAAAGGCGATTTTGTGAATTACCTGAAAGGGACGCCCCATCTCTCAAATCTTAGCGATGGTGATAAAATCCTCATCCTTGAATCATGCACCCACCATGTAACCTGCGATGATATCGGGCGAAATAAAATTCCGCGCTGGCTTACCAACTTCAGTGGGAAAACACTAGATTTTACGGTGGTAGCCGGGCTGAGTGATTTGCCGAACAACCTCTCCGATTATTCGATGGTCATTCAATGCGGGGGGTGTATGATCACCGGCAAGCAACTTATCAACCGGCTGAAACCCGCAGTGGATGCCGGCATCCCGGTCACCAACTACGGCATGGCCATTGCCTGGACGCACGGAATTTATGAAAGGGCTGTGGCGCCGTTCCTGAATATGAAATCAAAATAGTGACTGACCAAATCATTAAGCAAAATTTTATTTCTGGTACTTTTTCCAAAATTGGTAACCATTATTACTACTTTTTTAATTCATTGGTAATAATTATTACTACTTTTGCCATAAATTGGTAATCAATATTACCACTTAAGAATTTTCAGTTATGATAGAATTACTCAAAGAATTGATCCTCGATGCCCAGAAAGGTTCAATTGAAGTGGGATTTACAAGGAATCTTAAAGTTTGGCCTGTTACAAAAAAGGCCACTGTGATAGTTGGTGTAAGAAGGTGTGGAAAATCAACCTACCTCAGCCAGATTGTAAATCACTTGCTTAATGATGGAGTAAAAAAAGAAAATATATTGTTCATCAACTTCTTTGATGACCGACTTGCTCCCTTGAAAACATCGGGGCTTGATAAAGTAACTGAAGCCTATTTTTTACTTTACCCTGAAAAAAAGGGAAATGAAAAGATTTACTGTTTTTTCGATGAGATACAAATAGCAGCAGAGTGGGAATCATTCATTGACCGACTTTTACGCACCGAAAATTGTGAGATATATTTATCGGGTTCTTCGGCCAGGCTGCTTTCGAAAGAGATTGGGACACAAATGCGTGGCAGAGCGATATCCTGGGAAATGTTTCCTTTTTCATTTGGAGAATACCTGCAATCACAGGGTTTCAGCTACACGCTGCCCGTTAACACCGCTGAGAGAATTCAAATTCAAAAATCGTTTGAAGATTACTTTAACAGAGGCGGATTTCCTGAAACGATGGGTCTTGAGGATTTTTTAAGAGTGAAAATTCACCAGGAATATTTCGGCTCGATTCTTTTTCGCGATCTGATTGAGCGTTATGACGTTTCACATCCGAAAGCACTGACCGACCTTGCGCGCAAACTTCTGGATAACATAGCCTCTCTTTACACCCTAAACAATCTGACCAACTCTTTGCAATCGCTTGGCCATAAAGCACCAAAGAACACCATAGCTCAGTTCCTTGAGTGGTTCGAAGATGCCTATTTCTTGTTCACGGTTCGGATGTACAGCACCTCATTCAATAAGTCGAATGTAAACCCAAAAAAAATCTATTGCATTGATCATGCTTTTGTCCGATCGCTCACCTCCGGTATTTTGGTTAATAGTGGCCATTACCTGGAAAATGTCGTTTTCATGGCTTTGCGCAGGGTTTATCCTGAAATCTTTTATTACAAAACAGAGGCGGGACAGGAGATTGACTTTCTTATTCTGGATACAAAGCGACAATTTAACCTGGTACAGGTCGCATTTTCATTGGAACAACCTACCACACGCCAGCGTGAATTGATCGGCCTGCAAAATGCAATGAAAGAACTCCAGGTTGAAAATTCAACCATTGTAACCTGGTCGGAATCAGAGACAATTCAAGCTGAAGATAGTAAAATCGAAATCATTCCTGCCTGGAGATTTTTATTGCAATTGGAACAAACCAATTGAATTGATTGGTTGGTGTTCAATTACAAATGGCAATACTAATCATTTTTCTTCGCTTCTTTCTCAAGCTCAAGATTCTCCCTCAGCGTCTCCAGCCTGTAGCCGGAGTTTTCGGAGAGCGTCCGCGTTGAATTCCAGAAGTCAATGGTTTGTTTCAGGATGTCAGGAAGCTGGCATTCGGCGATGTGTTTTTCGGCGAAATAGTTCAGTACGGTAAGGGTAAACATCCAGTCGGAAAGTTCCTCGTACTGCTCTTTGCTGAAATAGGTCACCTCCTTGTAAATGTTTACTCCGATAAGGTTTTGCACAAATTCGTCATCCACCATTTTAACAGCCAGGTTTACTTTTTGGGTAAGTATCAGTTTGATATCTGATTCAGATTGATGAATTGCAGGCTGGCTAAAATCGAAAAGTTCATGGCCGTAAGTAACAAGAATGTTGATCAGGTTGATGTTGCGGTCGATTTCGGACTGGCCTGCGCCAGTCATTTTAAAGAGATTTTGCAATGGCCACTCAAGTTTGAGCTGAGCAATAAATCCATCTTTGTCGTCAGGATCAGGCGAAAGGTTTCTCAGGTTCTTCAGTACAAAATAGGCGAACAGGAGTATTAAACTTTCACGGTAGCTTTTGGTGTTGTGAATGGTTAAGATTTTGGTCAATGGTTGTAAGCCTGGCGATGCGAGTTGCTTTGCCAGCATCTGGTTGTTCTTGTAAAAATACCGGAAAGCACTTTCGATGGATTTCAAATCGCATATCAACGCAGAAGTGGCTGCCTGGTGCTGGTCAGCCAGTTTATATTCTTCCGCAATCCGGCTGATCAGCATCCCGAAACCTTGCTTTACACCATCAATATTAATCAGCCAGTTGTCCTCAATCCGGTCTTTTGAGATGAAGTCGGAGAGTTCGTTAATCAATTGATCTGAAAACAACGCTTCGAAGGTCTGATGAACCGGTTGAAGCCGTATCTCTTTCATGGCCCGCCAGATATCAGAAACTCCTGCACCATTCAGCTGTTGATGCAATCTGCGGTAATCGCCCCTGGCATCATGCACCTCCCTGAAGTTCCAGAACACACGGTACTCGAATCCGTTGAGATTCCACTGGAAACCATGATCATGAATTTCATGCGCACTGCGCAAATATTCCAGCCCTGAGATGTGCTCACGGAAAATGTAGAAAATTCCCTCTTCAACATTTACACCGAAAACATCCGAAATAGTGACAACCTCTGTTCCCTTGCCATCGCCGCCTTGAATGAGCTTTGGCGCTGAACTTTTTATTCCTCCAAAAGCCTGGTCGTATTTGTTGTTGAACAGCACCAGTGTGCGATCGTTCATGTAGCGGTTGGTGTAGGCAAAGACGTTTTCGTTTACATTTCCCGAACCATCGGAGTAATCGAAAATATTGAAATTCAGCACTTCGCTAAAGAGGTAGCGTTTGCGGGTAAGGGGAAAGATTTCGCGTTCGTGTTTTTCGACCAGCCAAGTTTGCGGAGTTTCGTTGTAATAAGCGCGTTGATATTCCATGCCATATTTTTCCGAAAAACCCTCTGTTTGTCCGTGCGAAAACATGGGCAAACCGGGGAGGGTGTTCATCAGCACACACACGCCAAAATATTTATCGCCGGTGCCAAACTGCCTGACGGCGGTCTCTTCGTCGGGGTTGCTCATAAAGTTGACATAGCGTTTGAGAATTTCCGGTTCAAACTCAAGGGTGTTGGTGATCAGGTCGCGGTATTTTTCATTTTCCTCATTTTTGAGCATATGCATAAACGCCGAATTGTAAACGCGGTGCATTCCGAGCGTGCGCACAAAATAGCCTTCCATAAACCAGAAAGCCTCGGCCAGGAGCAGCGTTTCGGGCATGGATTCGTTCATCCGGTCAACCACTTCGCGCCAGAACTCAACGGGGAAATGTTCGTCAAATTCCTCTTTGGTCATGGCATAATCGGCACGCGAGGGGATGTCGCCTCCGGATCCCGGACGCGGGTACCATAGCCTCGAAAAATGTTTTTTGGCCAACGTCATCGCCGCATCAAAACGGATGATGGAAAACCTGCGCGCCACATCGAAGATTTTTTGGATCACCGCTTCACGCACTGCTTGTTTGAGCATGTCCAACTGTGCGGTGTCGTTCCAGGGCATTGAGGTGCCATCGTTTCCGTGGTAAATGTAACGGGTCTGGCCGTTTTTTTTGTCAATCCACTGAAAAACAACGGCAGCATCGGTTTTTGAGTAATAGCCATCTTCGATCCTGATTTCCAAATCGGGATTTTGGGAAAGATTTTCTCCGGTAAACCGGTAACCTGGGAATGGCGGAACGTCGGTTTGAATAAAATATTCAGGATGTTCAATGGTCCATTTTGAAAAAAGCCCGGTGTGGTTGGGAACCATGTCGCTGGCCAGCCGGATTCCGCGCGCTTTGGCACGTTGGTTCAGGCTCTGGTAAGCCGCCTCGCCGCCCAGGTCGTGGGCAATTTCGTAATCAAAAAGTGAGTAAGCCGACGAAACAGCGTCAATATTTCCCATGATGTGCTTGATTCGCCGGGACGCTTCGCTGCGTTCCCAAATCCCGATCAGCCACAATCCGGTAAAATTCCATTTTGCCAGTTGATCCAGTTCCTCATCGGGAATTTGGTCAAGCTGGCGGATTTCGCGGTCATATTTTTTGGATAACTGATCGAGCCAGACGTAGGTATTTTTGGCCAGCAACACCACACGTGGCATCCAGTGAACATCGTCGGTAAACTGCTCCGGCTCTTCGTAGTCGGCAGCAGCATCTTTGATAAACTGGTAACCCGATTTACCGATCGTGAATCCGTCTCCGGCGCCGCCAAATCCTTTGTAAACAGGGGCGACTGCAGGAGGAGGACCGCCTGGACTTCCAAACGTCACATCTTCCTTAAACAGGTCTTTGCCTTTGAGCAATTGAATCACCAGGTTTTCGGGTAACATGGATTTCCAGCGCTCAAGGATAAAATCCAACTGTGCACTCAGGTCATTGGGATTTTTAAGTATTGGAGTTTTAAGCAATGTAAAAATGTCCTGCTGATCAGGTCCAAATGGCGGCTCATTGATAAAAAATGATTCCAGTTTTTCAGAAAATAGATGGAAAGTATCCACATCAGAAAGATAGTTCTCGTCGAAAAGCTCTTTCAATTTTTTATTACCGGGATTAAAATTGGCAAACCACAGCATCATCATTTCTTCGATGGTGATCAGCTGGTTGGAGCGGCCGTTTGTGGTTTCCTTCAAATAATCTTCAGCAGAAATTTTTCTCTGGAAAACCGCAGTCGGTGGAAAATTTCCAACAAATTCGGCCAATAGTCCAAACCATTTTGGTTTCTCCAATTCCTTTTCGAGAAATCTTTGCGCTTTGGCAAATACCTCCGGATTTAGTTGCTCCTCGTAATTTCTGAGTACGATGTGGTAAATCTCTTCAATCAGCCCGGCGGCATTGACCTCGCCGGGATAAACATGCAGCTCCGGCTTTCGCAACTGGTTGATTTTATGAACAAACAGCCTGACAGCATGAAAATTGGCAAAGATTACATTGCCATTGGTAGAGAAAAACGACACATCCAATTGGTATTTTTTGCGGATGTCTTTATAAATGTGGAATTCAAACATTTTCTATGGTTTACTTGTGATTATGTTTAAGAACAACCCTTCCGGTGATTTTTCCCTGAAGCATTAATTCGATTTTTTCGTTTAGGCCCTCCAGGTTAACCTCCTGAAATAATTCTGTTAAAAAAGCCGGCTTCCAGTCAGTGGATAAAAGACTCCAGATCTTTTCGCGGTTTGGCATCAGATAGTTTTGGGAGTCAATGCCAACAAGCGACACGCCTCTGAGGATGAACGGGTAGACGTTGATGTTCAAATCTGGCGAGGCTACATTGCCACAGCAAGCTATCACCCCGTTCAGATTAGTTGATTTAATGGCATTGGCAAGAATGTCGCCGCCGACGGTGTCCACCACCGCACTCCAGCGGGGTTTGAGCATCGGGCGCTCTTTGCCTGTAGTTAATTCTTCCCTTGAAATCAATTGGGTCGTGCCAAGTTTTTTTAAAATTTCTCCGGCTTCCGGCTTGCCCGTTCCAGCTGCAACCTGGTAACCCAGTCTTGCCAGAATGGCCACAGCCATGCTCCCAACCCCGCCGGAAGCGCCGGTTACCAGCACTTCTCCCTGATTGGGCATCACCTTTGTCAAAATTTGATCAACAGCCATTCCTGCAGTCAAACCGGCGGTGCCAAACATCATGCTCTCCTTCAGGGTAATTCCTGCAGGTAATTTCAATGCCCAATCAGCAGGCACACGGATATATTCCCCAAAACCGCCGCTGGTGTTCATGCCGAGGTCGTAGCTCGTTACGATTACCTCATCACCCGGTTTGAACTTTTCCGATGCCGAATGTTCAACAACTCCTGAGGCATCAATGCCCGGGGTGTGGGGGTAATTTCGCGTAACTCCTTTATTTCCGGAGGCCGACAACGCGTCTTTGTAATTTAACGAAGAGTAATGAACCCTGATCAGTAGGTCGCCGGCAGGAAGTTCATCGGTTGATTTTACCTTTATTTTTCTGGTAAAATGATTGGTTTCATTCTCTTCGACCACCAGTGCGTTGTATGTTTTGTTTTCCATCATGTTATTTTTATCGGATGAATCGGGTTAATGTCGAATTGAACCGGTGTGTTAGATCAACATATTCGACCCCTCCGGGGTCGTGTGTTTTTTGCAACATTGCAAGGCTATAAACATTTGACTCCTTCGGAGTCGTAGGTTTGGTTTGTATTTCAAAAGGTAAGAAGACCACAACCGGAAAAACCCAAATTTGAATTTGACTTTTATTCATTTGAAAATCATGCGCTGCAATTCAACCCCTTCCAATTTTCCCAGCGCTTTTTCAAAATTTGCTATCTCCGATTCATCGCCGAAAAGTTCGAGTAGAATTATCCCTTTTGTTCCACAATCCTGGTTCAGGCCGATTCTGGTTCTGATCACATTGCCATATTTTGTGAGCACATTTTGAAGGGCAATCTTATCATGCAGCGGCTCACCGACATACAAACCCACTATCCTGATTTCTTTTTTTTCCATCGTTATCAATATTCAAACAACATAATTTTTACTTCCAATCCACCAATGGACATTAGTTCGTTTTCGAAAATCTCCCACCCTGAAGGATTGCCACTGAGCGTAATCAGGATGATCCCCACACGGCTGCACACTTCTTCCGAAAGCTCGTGAAAGCCAAGCCTCGACTGGATAATATCGTTGTGCTTCGAGAGCAATGCCTGCAACCGGCCGGCTTCTTTTATCCGGTCCCTGATTAAAATCCCGATGATTTTTGTTTGTTTCATTCCAGTTCAATTTAAAAATACAAATCCCGTTCGCCTTGTTTTATCCGTTCGATTCTCCTTTTTACCTCTTCAATCTGCTGCTCGCTGTTGATCTCATTCAGGTTTTTCTCAATGACTTTCCATCCTTTCTCCCTGATTTCCGGTTTGGCATAATCCACGAGGTATTCTGCCAAAGTGAGGATAGCGTTGGGGGTACAAAACCGTTTGATAAATCCGGGCACCGAAAATTCCATGAAATGTTCCCCTGTTCGACCAAGGCGGTAACATGCCGTACAGAACGAAGGCAGGTAGCCTTTATCCAGCAACTCTTCAATCACTTCGCCCAGTGAGCGTGGATCGTTCACCTTGAATTGCTCCTTATTAAGATTTTGTTCCTCGTTCAATGTGCTGGAGTAGCTCCCGATTTCGAGTTTGGTACCGCCGTCAATTTGTGAAACACCGTATTGCATCACTTCTGTGCGGACTTCGGGCGCTTCGCGGGCGGTGAGGATCATACCAGTATAAGGGACAGCCAACCGGAGAATAGCCACCAGCTTGACAAAATCCTCGTCGCTGACCGAATATTTTGGGTCGATGTCAAATTCGGAGGCGTCTTTGATTCTTGGGAAGGAGATGGTGTGCGGCCCGACGTTGTACACTGCCTCAAGATGGTTGGTGTGGCGCACCAGCCCCATCACTTCAAAGCGCCAGTCGTACAGGCCAAACAGCGCCCCGATCCCCACATCATCAAGGCCGGCTTCCTGCGCACGGTCGAGTGAGGTGAGCCGGAAGTTGTAATCCCGTTTTGGCCCGCTCGGATGATACAGTTTGTAAGCCTCCGGGTGATAGGTTTCCTGAAAAACCTGATAAGTTCCAATACCGGAATCTTTTACTGTCCTGAATCCTTCGATATCCATCGGCGCTGCGTTGATGTTTACACGCCGGATTTCACCGTTTCCCTTTTTCACGGCATAAACCAACTTTACTGTATGAGCGATGTATTCGGCATCGTACATGGGGTGCTCGCCATAAACAAGGATCAGACGCTTCTGCCCGTTTTCCTCAAGCGCTTCCGTCTCGCGGATGATCTCTTCGTCAGTGAGTTTCCGGCGAAGGGCAAACTTATTGGAAGCCTTGAAACCACAATATTTGCAGTTGTTCACACAATGATTTCCAATGTAAAGGGGTGCAAACAACACAATCCGGTTGCCATAAACCCGCTTTTTAAGTTCGCGGGCGCCATTTTTAATTTCTTCGATTAACTCAGGATCGTTGGCATTGATCAACACCGCCGTTTCTTCAAGGCTGAGACGATGCTTTTCAAGCGACCTGGCAATGACTTCTCTCACTCGCTGCTTGTCTGGCTTCACTTTTTCCAAAATTCCCCAAATTTCATCCGGATCGATGAATGGCTCCATACGCCTGTCGGGGATACTGCACTTTTCAGGTTGAAATTTCATTAACTTATCTTCTTTTCAAAACAATAACAGGTTAATCAAACGGAATTTTGAGGAATTAATGATTTAACAGGCAAGTATATTTCAGTAATTTTGCCCGGTAACTATTTTACATCATTTAACCCGATGAAATTCACAGCAGCTTTCTTTCCTTCCCTTTTTCTGGCAATGAGTTGCCAGGGGCAGACTGTTTTTCAATATGACCTTTCTCAACCTGATCTTGTTCATCAACTCCCCCCTATTCTCAACGAAGTTTCAGGGCTGACCAATATTGACAATAACCATGTCGCCTTAATTCAGGATGAACTGGGCATCGTATTTCTTTATGATTTTTCGGAAGGTAAAATAGTTTCACAACATCAGTTCGAAAGCACCGGGGATTTTGAAGGGCTGGCTTACGCTGACAATAAGATGTACATCCTCCGAAGCGACGGACGACTGACCGAATGGAATAATTTTCCGGATCAGGCCAAATCAGTGAAACATTACGATTTAAACCTGCCAACATCAAACAATGAAGGACTTTGTTATGACCCTAAACACAACAGGGTGCTCATTGCTGCAAAAAGTAAACCGGATCATGGGTATGAAAAATCGAGGCGATTGATCTATGCCTTTGATCTTTTAACCAGGAAATTACTGAACAAACCGCTTTACAGCCTGAATGTAGATCGCCTGGCAGAAAAAGCCCACAGCTTAGGTATTGAACAAAGCAATCTTACTGAAAAAGGGAAACAAAAACCTTTCAATTTCCGCCCGTCAAGCCTTGCAATTCACCCATTGACCGGTGATCTGTACATCATTTCAGCGGTTGATTTTTTAATGGTGGTAATGAACCCTTCCGGAAAAATTATCCACATGGAGCCCCTCGAACCTGAGCGTTTTCCGCAAGCCGAAGGATTGACATTTCTCCCGGATGGCACGATGATCATCACCAGTGAAGCTGCAGGGAAAGTACCGACCTTGCAGGTTTTTAAGATGAAAATGCAAGGCGATCACTAAAAGTTGAACTGTCTTTGATCTGCCTTACATGGCCATCGAATCCATTCAAATTTGTTTAGGAAACACCTTGTTCAAGGCTTCTACTTTAGAATTTACCTGAAGTTTTTCGTAGATTTTTCTCAGGTAAGTCCTCACTGTTTCAATGCTAATGTAGAGTTTATCGGCAATTTCTTTGTAAGAGTAACCCTTGGCCAGTTCGTGGATGATCTCCTGCTCGCGGCTGGTCAGTTTTTCAAGCAGATCAGTCTGTTGGTTTCGGTTTTTAAATGAGGTGACCACCATTCTTGCGATTTCGGCTGACATTGGAGAGCCGCCGTTGTGAACATCCCTGATTGCGCGGAAAATCTGTTCCGGCGATGAACTTTTCAGCATATAACCTGTAGCCCCGGCACACAGTGAGTCGAATGTGCGTTCGGCGTCGCTGTGCGAGGTGCACATCAGAAACTGGATATCCGGCCTTCTGGGCTTGGACTGCCTGATACACTGAATGCCGTCCATCCCCGGCAGGGTGATGTCCATCAACACCACATCCACAATGATCTTGTCGAGGACTTTTAAAAAATCCTCCGCTTTCTCATAAACACTCGTACAGACCAGGTCGCCGGCCATCGGCAGCATTTCCATCATACTCTCTCTCAGTTCCTGGTCGTCTTCAACTATTGCTACTAAAAGATGTTTCATCGGGTAAGGTATTTCAACGTTCTAATTTATAACCGGCTATTTTTGGAATTTTTCTTTTCCCAAACTTTCTATTTCAACCGTTTGCGGCAAAAATAATCTCAGTTCGTACGGTTGTCAATCACATGAAAGTAGATTAATGAAATTTTGGGTATTTAGTGGAGCTTCCCTGTGAAGATGACCTGGGTTCCCTCTCCTGAACCGGTCTGGATTTCCATCGTTCCTCCAACCGATTCCATTCGTTTACGCATGTTTAACAATCCGTTTCCCCCGCCTTTGATCAGGTTTTCTTCAAATCCTTTCCCACTATCGGCCACGATTAGTGTGTAATGTTGGTTTTGCTGGTTAAATGTGATTTCGATATTTTTTGCCCCGCTGTATTTTACTGCATTATGCAGCGACTCTTTCATCACAAGATAAAGCGTCCGCCGCAATTCCGGGCTGATGGAGTCGGAGAATGACACTTCAGGAAAAGATATTTTACATTCCATTGGAAGTCCTTCCATGTATTTGTTGATGAAGTTGCGCATGTATGCCAGCAAGCTACCAACGTTGTCGCGTTCGGGGTTGGTTGACCAGATGATCTCGCCCAGTTTTGCTACTGATTCTTTGGAAAAGTTAACGATTTTATCGAGGGTTGTCAGGTCGTAAGGGGTTGCATGGTCTTTCGACTTAACTTTCAGCAATTCTGCCATCCATGAGATTTTGGTCAGACCCGAACTGATGTCGTCATGAATGTCCTGCGAGATACGTTCGCGAATGATCGCTTTTTCTTTCTGTTTTTCGGTTTCGATGAGTTGCGCCTGTGTTTCCTTCAGCTCCCTGAGTGTGGCGGACAGGTTCACATTGCTCTCTTCAAGCTGCAAATTGGCTTGGGAAATCTGACCGTTCAAGAGTGTTAGCTTAGAGTTGGCGGATTTTTGTAGTGCAAAGTTCCGGTAGATCAGCACCAGCGCAAATGCCAGCAGGATCATTCCGAAGATGAAATAAATCCGTTCGTTTTTTTTCTTTTGCACCGCAAGACGGTCTAATTCGATCTGCTTGTCTTTCAGTTCAAGTTCACGTTGGGTTGTAAGTTTTTCCAGCTGAATTTTGCTTTCGTTTGACTGGATTGAATCGTGGTATTGATCATGCAGTTTAAAATATTTGAGTGCCTCGCGGTGGTTGCCTGCCGCCTCATAAGCCTCAGAAAGCTCATTGGCAAAATAGGCCAATGGCGCCAACGAGCCAAGCTGCTCATAGATTTCGACTGATTGTGTAAGGTACTTTATGGCATTTTTTAATAAATCAGCCTTTTCCCCGCGAATCAACTCTGATATCGTGTCGCCCTGTTCGCGAAGCTTGATGCTGCGATAATAGGAAAGGCCAATATTGCCTAAGGTCAATGCGATGCCATCATTGTCATTCAGGGTTTGATGAATATGGTGTGCTTCCCAAAAAAGTTCTGTGCCTTTTTGGTAATCATTTTGTTCAAGGTACATCAGCGCAAGGTTGTTCAGATTGAGAGCAACAGCCATTTTCAGGTCAATCTTTCTGGCTTGTTCAATTGCCTGTGTATAATATGCTATTGCCTTTTCGGTGCTGTCAATTTGAGCGTAGTTAGCCGCAAGACTACCAATAACTGTAATAATCCCAACTTCATTATTGATCTTTCGGCAATAATCGAGCGCCTTTGAATAATACTCAATGGAGGTTTGTTTTTTTTCCTGGGCAAGATAAATATTTCCGATGGAATTATAGGTAGTAGCAAGTCCGGTGGCATCATCCAAATCTTCGAAAATAGTGACAGCTTTAAATGTAACTTCCAGCGACTCAGGATATTTGCCCTGTAAATAGAAAACCCGCCCCTGATCCCTGAGTAAATGAGCCTCCAACATCAAATCGCCCAGTTTCCTGGCCAACTCCAGCGCTTCAAAGTTCAGTAAAATACTGCTGTCGTACTGTGCTATTTTGATATAATAAAATGTCAGGTTTTTCAGTGACTGAAGCAAATACTTCTCATTGCTTAGGCGGGTTGCCAGTTCCCTGGTTTTTATCGCATACTCATAGCTTAGGGTAGGGTTGAAGTTGAGATAAAATGAGGTGATCTGATTGAAATTCTCCAGTTTTTTTTCGTCGTTTGAAATCGTATCCGTCACCCTTACCAGGGAGTCAATCGAGGACTGGGTAGGATTTTGTCCCGAAAGTGAAAACACTGAAAATATAACAAAAAGCCATGCCATGAGTGCGCCACGACCGACTTTTAGGGAAAGTGAGCAGAGTGTTTTCATAACTTGAAATTTGGGTTTTGAACAGTTGTACTAAATTGAAAATCAAAAGTTTTACGAAAGAACAAAAGTTTAAATTGATTGGTTCATTTTTGGGAGATTTGATTATAGTGGGTAAGTGCAGCCATTTTAAAATAAAACGATCCGACCACCAATGGCAGCCGGATCGCTGATTAAATCTAAAACCTAACTTGTAAAGAAAAATATGTTGAACTCCTGGCTATTTAACAACCAGTTTTCTGTTATTCAAAAGGTTATCTCCTGCAATCCTGATGAAATAGACACCTTTGGGATGGTTACTCAGGTCAATTTGCCGGGAAGCTGACAAATTCCCCTGCGCAATTGTTTGTCCACCCGAGTTTGTAATTACGTACGCCATGTTAGAATTTTCGTGCTCCACAGCCAAAGTAAAAATTCCGGTTGATGGATTCGGGTATATGTTCAAACCAATTTGGTCAGGAGAAACAATAACGGTTGGGCTCATCATCATGTTGCTGATTACCGACAACCCGTTAGTGGTAAAATAGCCGTCGCTGTTGGGCGCTTTGGCGTTGTAATCCACCTCGAGCGAATATTCGGTGTTGCTGCTGTTGCGGTAGAGTTTGAAAGTGAGTCGTTCCCCTTCTTCAAAACCATCTTTTGAGGATGATGTGAAATCGTTTCCAAAAAGTGACATCGAAACAGAAATTCCCGTAACCTGGGTTAAACCTGCACACTGGCCGTCGCTGGTGAAAGCGCCGATCATATCGCCGGGTTCAAATGCTGTGGTTGCGTTCGGGTCGAAGACCACAATATGGCTTGAGCCTGAGTAGGCCGGATCATTCCACGGAGTGATGTTTTTCGCTCTAACGGGAAGGACATTCCCAAAGGAAGCATTTTTCCCACAGGCAGGGAAGGTTACTTCCACAGCATTCTGCACCTTGATATAGTAGGATTTTCCGGGAACCAGTGTCTGCAAGGTGTTGATGTTCATTTCGGGATAATAAATTCCATTTCCGGCCACTTCATAAGCAATGATCAATCCGCTGATGCCGCTGAGCAGTTCATCTGCATCCAGATTGCAGGGTGATAAGACTGGCAAAAGGTTCCAGCCGGCATTGAGGGTAATGGTTTGGTTGGCCATCATTCCTTCGAAGGTCAGCATTCTTTCGGCGGCCATTTTGATAATATAGCCGTGTTGGTTGCTGAACTGGCTCATGGTATTGATGTTGAAGGCAGGATAAAATATCTCGTAAAAGTAGGTGGAGATGATCAGATCGTCCAATACCGGTGCAACAACATCGGCAAAAGCGTTTTCCGGCGACAAATCAACATAAGATGACCAGCCGCTCCAGCCCATTGGCAGAAGGATTTGCTGCGTGATTGACTCAGTAACCACAAGCTCTGCAGGCACTTCAAGTTCGGGTTGGGAAATGAACGGGTTGTTGGTGTTGATTTTCAGATTTGCATTGTAAGTTCCCAAATCGAGTAAAGATGAGTTAAATGTTACTTCAACAGGGAATGATTCTCCAGGTTGGATAGTTCCGGCTTTTGGCGATACATCAAGCCAGGGATTGCCGATAGTAACCATAAAATCGGCACAATTACCCCAGGAATATGGCTGACATGCATCATTAACAGGCTGACTTGTACGGCTTCTCATTCTCATTCCAAAAGTTCCGACGGGCGCATCTTCTGGAATTGTAAGTTCGCAGGTGTACCATGTATAACCCAATGTTATCTGGGCATTGGTAACGATGGTTTCGCTTTGGGTGAGTGTTTTATCATCGTCAAAATCAATCCATACCGAAAAGTAAGTATCCCATGAGCGAGCCATGATTTTGAGCTGATAGGTTCCGCCTGGTTCAAGTTCGTGAGTCAGGTTGGTAAAATCCTGATACCATGATGGCGAACCCTCGCAAGGCACATGAATGTCAATATTTGCCAGTTCCCATTGAATAATACCATCATCGCCACTGCAACCAAAACTGTAAAGATTACCGGAACAAAATCCCGATGATTTCAGGTTTGAAGCTTTTGAATCAACAATGTATTCTTTTTCAATATTAAAATCAACAGGTTCAGCGCCGGTATTGGTTAGCAAAAGTATTTGACTTGTGAGTGATTCACCGTTGGTATGTACTTCTGAAAGCGATGCCGGGTTGCTGGCCAGGATGCCATACAAGGGAATTCCCACGCAGATTTCGTTGGAGAGACCGGTTTCAATATCTTCAGTAACTGCCTCGAGGACGGTGTAGCAATAATTACCCCCGGGCAAGATATCGTTGTCAATATAGCCGGTTTCGGTAAATTCACCCAATTTCACACCATTGCGGTACAACACAAAATATTGATCAAAAGGATTGTTTTCCAGACCTGTGAATTTACTTTCCCAGGCAAGATGGATTTCGGCGCCCTGTTGTTCAGCAAAGAGCATCACAGGAGGTGATAGAATACCCACCGCCGCCGGCAATGACGGGACTGACTCCCCTTCGGTGTAAACTGCCTTGACAATGTAGGTGTACTGGCCGGCTGCAAGATTCAGGTCGGTGTAGTTGGTTTGGTCGGTAAACGTTACAAATTGATCATTACGGTACAGGTTATATCCCAGCAGCGTTTCTCCGGCTTTTGAAGGTGCAGGCGTGATATTTTTTCTTTCCGCTACAACAGCCAGGTTAGCGGCAAATACGCTTTTATCCACGCTCCTCGGAGTAAGGGCAACTGAGTTGGTTGCCATTTTTCCTCCGGAGCTATAAGTAACAAAAGCTTCGTGGCTTCCAACATAATAATAGCCAAGATTACCCAGCTCTGTAAAATTGCCGATTGACCCATAGAAAAGGGTTCCGTTGTAAAGGCTGTTATCAACTGCCACCAGCGGTCCGCCAGGGTTTGAGTTGATGGTGGCCACCATAAAATTCCCTGAATTGATGGTTACCGGATTAACTTCTACAGTTACCCAGTCGTTGGCCGGGCCGTTGGTAACGAAATAAGGGCCTGCAAGAATTGTTGCACCATCACCCGACAGCACATAAACCCTCAGATGCTCCTGGTATGCTCCAAAGCCGTCGTTAAAGTAACGAACTTTCGATATTTGGCAGGGATACTCTTCGGGTGTGAATAACTGGGCAAGGCCAAACATTCCGGTTTCAGAAGCCAAAGCATTTTCAAACGATCCGTCGTGATAATACAACCACTCTTCGCTACCTGTTTCGGGCGAGTTCCATGTGAGGTTGACATCGAAAATATTGCTTATTTCAGCTTTCAGGCCATAAGGTGGTTTTAGGGCAAGTGAAAGATTGAAGTTGACGATCTCATCAGCGCCATGGATGATCTCAATGGTTTGAGATTGTGACAGGTATCCGTCAAACGTAGCAGTAACTTCGTAAACACCTTCAACCACATTTGGCAGGTTGTAATAACCGGCAGCAAGGGTGGCGGTTTGATAGTTTGCGCCTGCTGTAATGGTCACTCCCTGTAAGGGCAGGTTGGTGTAAGCATCAGTAACCAGACCTGAAATTGTTCCGGCGCCAATGCTTTCAAAATACCACCACTCGCCGGCAGTTTCGCCAATTGCATTTTTGCAGGTGACCATCCACCGGTATTCGGTTTTGGGCAAAAGGGAAATGCCAACCGAAGCCAGATCGAAACTGTTTCCGGTGAAGAATCCGGTTTCGTGAATAAGGATATTATTGGGGAAAGAAACCTGTTCGATCCTGATTTTTGATTGAGCCGTTCCAACGCCATTTGTCCATTCAAAAACAGGCTGCAAGGTAACCAAAACATCGCCATCAGCAGGAACCGGGTTTGATGGTTGTTGTGGTGGTAAAGTGGCAGCCACTGTCAGGAATACCGGAACACTCAGTTCTGATTCGGTAACTTCCTGACCATTGTGCACAAAACGGATTTCCGCTTCATGAACGCCATCGGCAAGAAAACCGGCATTAAAATTCACATCAATCGTCTGGCTTTGTCCGGGTTGAACTGTTCCATTGATGTTCGATAAACTCAGCCAACTATTTACATAACCGCCAATTTTGAAATAGCATGAGGGATTCGAATCCACATTTTTCCATCCGGGGCTGCCGAAATATCCGGCGTAGTCGTGCAATTTAGCATGATTTTGCAAATCTGCCGATCCAACCGACCAGTTCCATCTGGTGTTTTCAGCGCCGTTGCTGCCAACATATACTGCATAAACCGATAACCAGTAGTGACCTGTTGGCAATACGACAGGATTGTTGAAATACAAATGCTGGGTGTCGAAGTTGAGATCATCAGGGACAATTTGTTCAACAAAAAGCAGCTCTCCAGGCTCGTTGTTGCTGTTTTGATAAATGGCTATTTTAAAAGCATCGGGCAGTGTTGACTGTGACGAAAAACCTTCGGTGTAGATGTACCTGATCTCCCACATTTCTTCAGATGGAACAATAAAGTCATCGGCGCTTATGATTCGTCCATCAGGAACTAAACCCGTAAGTTCCACAGAAATAGTTCCTGTGTTTGACGGATTGATTAGGGTGTTATCCCACAAAATCGGGTATTGAATGTTGTTTTTCATCCCTTTGTCTTTTTCCTGGTAGATGAAATAAGCCTGCCATTCAAGATCGGCTGTACCGGCGGGATTGGAAACAGTTAGCTGCTGAACGGACGAACCGCCCGGCTCCAGCGATTCATTAAGGCTCAGCGGATTGACCGTGATTTGTGCAAAATCAAGAACGAAATCCTGGTTGGCGGTTTGGTCTGCAAAAATTTCAACACCTGAAACAATCTGCATTAAGAACCCCTCCGCTTCGCAGGTGAAATCATACACTCCGGCTAAAATCGCAGGAAACTCATAATACCCCGTTGCATCGGTGAATGATTCATAACTGCCTGCAAAAACCCGCGCGCCCTGAATGGGTTGGTTGGTTGCCGAAGTAACATATCCCGAAAGTGAGCCTTCGGTTAGATAATTTACCGAAACATCGTCGAGGAACCAACTATTGGCGTTTATCCCCTCATACCTGAAAGCAATGTAAATCGTTTGTCCGGCAAAGGCATCCAGTGATATTTCAGTTTTCTCCCAATTCGAAACCACTGACGGTGCACTCCAGATTTCAACAAAATCTCCATCTGACGGGTTGGGAGAGCCGGCGGAAACCAGTACTGAATTTTTTTCATAATAACTTGCGTAGGCATTCAACGACCAGAATGACAGACGGAACATTGTATAATCGGCAAGATTCAATGGAGGACTGATCAGCCATCCATCCTGATGGGTTGCATTAGCATAAGCATGCACAGCCGACTGGCTTCCGCCCTGGGTATGGTTGAACAAATCTGAACTTTCCCATTTCGTACCGCTAAAATCCATATCAAAAGGCATCCAGCAGGTGGGCGGGAAAGTTTCTCCATCGAAATCCTCGTTAAAAGGAAGGGTGTATGGATCGCAAATATTGTAAATAGTTTGAAAACTGAAAGGCCCAACCCAATCACTCACGCCACCCTCGCAAATTGCCTGCACATAAAAGTCGTACAGCGTTCCTTCCGAAAGGCCAACAAGTGAATATGGATTTGATGAAATAGATTCGAGTAATGTGCCGGTACCGGGAGCAAATCCCAATGCACCCCATTCGAGGTTCCAGGTTATTTCACCATTTAAGGCGGTCCATGAAAGGTCGGCTCCTGATGAAGTAATATTGACGGCATTGAGGTCAATTGGTTTTAAACAAACCGGGAGCATACAATTGGCGGCGCCCTCAAACACAATTGTACCCACTTCGAGCGCATTATATCCTTCGGCCAGAAAAACAGTTTCTCCCATGAAGTCAAGTATTTTCAATCCAACTTCCTGCGGATAATCTCCGCCATTATTGAAAAAAACCTCAAATCCGGTATCATGACAAAAGGAGTGATATTCAGTATAATCATCGCCGTTAGTAAAATTTGTACCCAAAACCTTCACGACTGAACCTCCGGAGATCACCTGCATGGTGGCGCCATCCCAGCCATCGCCAAAGTCGTCGAGCAGGATAAAGGTATATTCGCATTCATCTTCTTCGATGCACGATTTGGTGGTGAAGCTTCCGGGGCCGTTCCATTCGCTAAGGTTGTTCGCATTGCACACTGCCTGAACATAAAAATCGTAGGTTGTGCCCAGTTCAAGACCGGAAAGATTGTAAGGTTTATTGGGTGTGTTTTGAATCATATTTCCGGTTCCCGGCACAAAACCGGCTTCACCCCATTCGATATTCCACAAAGCGGCTTCGCCTATTTGTGTCCAATCAAGCAAGGCACTGTTACTGGTTATATTTGAAACTTGTAAATTTGTTGGCTGATTGCAGAAATCCGCTTCGTTAATCAGGATATCGTCGAGGCTTAAATGAAATAATGTATTACTGCTTACACCCCTTATTCCAATATAAAAAATGCCGCTTTCTTCCACCGAAAAACTGCCGGACACTTTTTGGTATTCTCCACTGGTAACGCCCTGCTGAGCCGCAATGGTTGTTGTCATCGAGGCGCCATTTGGCTGCAATCCCATGTAAATTCCAACATTACAATTAAAATTGGCCGAAGATTGCCTTGCCCATAATTCAATATTATAATTTACCCCACCGGTAAAATAGAATGGACGGAAAAGCCATGTATGTCCGCTCGTATAAAGAATGATGTTGAAGTTGCCGGTTCTTGGCGCACGAAAGTTTGGGTTAGTAGTGTTTGCTTGCCAGTATTCATCCGTATTACCTACTAATTCCTGTGTCCACCTGAAAATATCATTTGACTCGTTGACATTTCCCTCTTCAAAACTTTCGATAAAGGGAAAACTAACAAAAGCAGGATTATCCATCAGCGTAAAACTCCACACCGGGCAATCCACTGCATCGCCAAATTGATTGTAGGCGACCACTTTCCAGAAATAAGTCGTTGAATACTCCAGCAGACCTGGCGAATACGTTGTTATATTTCCCAAGTCATTGCCATTAATCAAATTGGTTGGCGGGTTATCGGTGCCCAAATAAAGCCTGTAACCTGTAGGGTTTTCGCCACCGTTGCCCCACGAAAGTTGTACATTATTGGTCAGGCCGGTTGATCCGTCCACTGGCAAAGGTATCTGGGCACAATTTGGCGGCATGTTGCCCTGAGGCAATGTATAAGAAAATGTTAAACCAGAAGGAGGAATTACGCCTGGCGAAACAAGGCAGAATTCATCCACAGTTGCTCCAGCTTGCGTTGTCTGCCAGTTTGTTTGTGTTGTTCTGACTGCATAATTTGTGACAACGTTGGCCGGTGCTCCCCTCATTCCCACAGTTGCCTGCATTGTGCCGGAGTTTTTTACCATGGCGCCATAAACAATGCTAACAGAATTGGAAGTTTCGTGAAGACGAATCTGGAAATTGAAGCTGTCGCCATTGCCACTGAGATAAGGACGGTAATTTTTCCATTGTACAACACATACACGATTGGGCGCCGCACCAATGGTCTGCAACCTAATGGTAGCTCCCGGTTGTGCCAGTAAATCTGCGGTTAAACCGGCAACGCGGCTTACCCATTCCGGATGAAGAAAATTAACCGTCGAAGCCAAAGGGAAAAAACTATAAGTAGAAGTGAGACCCACAGCCGGAAAGAAAGAATCACTCCCCAGCGCTATCCATCCGTTGGCATCAACGCCCAAACGGTTAAAAACTGTACCATTGAATGTGAAACTGAAACCAATGGGAAAACCCGGGCCACCTTCCGGAACGCTCTGACCTCCGGGGTTGGCCGGATCCACAAAAACCTCATCATCGGTACTTTCGTTGCCAAGAACAATACCGCCTGAGATTTCGGAATAAACTTCAACAGCACTGCTGAAGTTGTAGTTGCTCAACTGTGCACTAACAGTTTGAAAATAAACTGCAAAAAGAAACAGAACTGAAATGAATGTAAACTTTTTCATTGTTGATTAGATTTAAAGATTAATGCGGCAAAATTATA
>JACZJL010000131.1 GCA_014860585.1 Bacteroidales bacterium
AGTCATGGAAAAACGACAATCACTTCGATGATCATGCATGTATTGAAGAAGCAACACATTGATTTTGATTATCTTGTCGGAGCAAAAATTGAGGGTTTTGATATCATGGTCAGGCTGTCGGATGCACCCATTATTGTGATCGAAGGAGATGAGTACCTGACCTCAGCGCTCGATCCACGTCCGAAATTCCTCCATTATAAACCCCACATTGCCCTGATCAGTGGCATTGCGTGGGATCATATTAATGTTTTCCCAACCTTTGAAGGATATGTTGATCAGTTCGGGCAATTCATCAAAAGCATCGAAAGCGGTGGAAGTGTCATTTACTGCGGTGAAGATGAGGAACTTCTTAAAGTTGTTCGTAGTTCATTATGGGATGGAAATAAGATCCCTTACCTATTACCGGATTTTGAGAATGATCAAGGAAAAACATGGATCATCCAGTCAGGAAGTGTAACTCAGGTGCATCCTTTGAATGTATTCGGCAAACACAATTTATTAAATATCAGTGGTGCGCGTGAAGTGTGTAAATTATTGGGAGTGAATGAAACTGAGTTCTACCAGGCCATAACCACCTTTAAGGGAGCTGCCAACAGGCTTGAGTTTGTCTCCGGAAACCAGCACTCAGCCATTTTTAAGGATTTTGCACATGCTCCTTCAAAACTTAAAGCCACGGTGGAGGCAGCGAAAAGTCAATACCCGGAGCGAAAACTGATTGCTGTGATGGAGTTACACACCTTCAGCAGTTTGAGTAAAAATTTTCTGTCTCATTACAGGAAAAGCATGGATCAGGCCGATATTCCGGTTGTTTTTTTCAATCCACATGCCATCGCTTTGAAGAAGCTCGACCCGATATCAGAAGAAGATGTAATCGAAGGATTTGACAATCCTGACCTGAAAGTATTTACTGAAGCAAAGGCCTTGGAAAATTTTATCCGCAGCCAGCAAATGACCCATACAAACCTGTTGATGATGAGCTCAGGGAATTTTGGCGGGATTGACCTGAAAAGACTTGCCGTAGATCTGTTCCCTTAAGGGTTGGGGCAAAAAATGATGTTCAACAAATGGAGTTTTCTTGCTGACAATCCTTATGAATTCATCTTCAGCAGGTTCAATCCAATGCTGCAGTCCAGGCACTTCTTAAGTTTGCAGTAATTGTTTTTAAGTTCTATCAGTGCCTGCGATTCGAAAGCGTTTGCGGCTTTTATTCCGATACTTTCCCAGCCCCGGGTAATAGCATTGGATTCGGGTTCAATGGAGATCAGCAAAGCCATTGCTTTTTCACGGAATTGTTCCTCGTCTTTCACTATGCTATAAAGAAAAAGGAGTTGTACCACTGTGTTGAGTAAAATGTTATGAATAGCATCTTTGCCAAGTTGTTTTATACTGTGCGATGATGATTTATCAAAAACGTAATGATTTTCCCAATAAGCTGAAGCTGAAACATCAAAGAAAGAAACCAGTTCCTTCAGGTTGTCTGTTTCGATAATCTTCGAAAATAGTTTTGTTGATTTGTGAATCAATGCCGCAAACTGCGAAATTCGGATGGTCGGGAAGTTGGATGGCCTGAGCCGCATAAATTTCCACAAATGTTCCTGGATGGGTACAAGCGCGTATTTCTTTTGTAAAAACCCATACTCCTTTTTCAATTTGCTGGGGTACTCATCTTCAAAATCCCGATCTAAAAGGCCTGCAGTTCCAAACAACATAGCCTCAATCTGAAACAGGTTGTCTTTGTGTTTGCCAAGTATTTGCAGTGGCAGCATGGTGGCCAGAATTCTGAACGGTTGCTCATTTACCTTAAAACCAAAATTCCCGGCAAGAACCTGGTAAAACGTTTCTTCAAAATTATTTTTGTTATGCTCCAGCATCCTTGCAAGATCACCTGCTTTGCGCTCCATCCTTTCAACCAGAAGCCTGTCCAGCCAAATCCTCGTCTTTTCGATATTCAGATAGTGTATGTCTTTCTCACATGGAATCCAGTTTTTGTTATTCAGGTAGTAATAATATTTCTGAAAAATCTTCTCGTTGAATTTCCCTTTCAGTTCCAGTGTGGCCAGCTGATTCCCATTGCGATCATAAATCTCTTTGTCATTTTCGTAAACCACATGCAGAATCACATTGGAATAGGCCTCATCGGTATGGTGATGATGGAGATACCAATCGGACGACCTGAGATGAATCTCCACATTGCCGGCCCAAAGCGTTGTTCCAATTCTCACCTGGGCGTTCGAAAAATCGGGCCCTGAGTCAGAATTATGACGCCCGGGCGAAACCACAACGAGCGACTCTCCTCCGGGTGTCTCGAGGTCTTTGGAGTACAGCCTGAATTTCCAGATAAAATGCAAAAAATCTTCTCTCATAACAACAGATTTTGAACAAAGCTAATAGTTTTAATGAAATTAACTTCCAGGATTAACATTTGGCGGTTTTAACCGTTATTAATAGAGAAATTTGAAATTGGATTTTTGTTTTAAGTAAGTTGCATGAGTTTAAGTAGTTACAAAACAACAAAAACGATAACTGAATTTCACAATTTAATTTTTTAAATATTTTTTGGACAATTTGTTATTTAGCTATAAAATTTTATTAGCTTTGTCAGGTTTAAGAAAACATCAAAGTGTGTTTGCCAAATGAATGACTTGGTTACGCTGGTAAGTGGGATAGAATTCAGAACAAGGGCACTGGCAGCCCGCTTTGAGGCGATCAAAAACGAAAACGAGGAGCTGAGGAATAAAAACCAACAGTTACTCACCGAACTCGAAGAGCTAAAATTTAATCATAAACAATTACAATATAAAAATCAGATAATTAAAATTGCAAAGGCAATTGAGAGGGATAAGGGATCAACAAATGCAAAATTTTTAATTAACGAACTTTTGCGGGAAGTTGACAGATGTATCGGTCTTTTGAATGATTGAAGTATTTTCAGATAATCCTCATGGATCAAATTTTAATAACAGTACAAGTAGCTGACAGAGAATATCGTTTGAACATTAAAAGAGAAAAAGAAGAGCTGGTGAGAGCATCAGCAAAAAGGATCAACGAAAATATCAGAAAGTATGCTGAGAATTATGACTTTAAAGATAAACAGGACTTGTTGGCCATGGTGGTTTTACAAAACACCATCAAAGCAATGGAGTTGGATGTCGAGGTTAGTTTTCAGCAGAATCAGCTGTCAGGTAAGTTAAATGAAATCGATGAGATTTTGACCGAAAGTTTGTCAACTAAATAAGTTCAACGCAACGTTCTTTGAAAAACACAGCATCAATTTGTATTGATACTGAAAAATACTCCCGCATTAATTCTCTTAATGTTTGTAAACTCAACATTATACACTTGAGGGCAATCTCAGCAGGTGTAGAACAGGCCTCAGTCCCGCTTTGCGGGAATCCGGAACTCCGGACAGTGGAAGTTTGAAGCTTGCGGTAACCCTTACCATAAAGATTGGGGTTTACTAAGCTCCGACTGTAATTAATGCGGGTTTTTTTTCCTCAACTATTGCCGCTAACCCTAAATTTAAATGTACAATGGAAATACTATTATGTGTTGTTAGCGGAGTTGTCGGGATTGTCCTCGGGGTGATCCTTTCGACAACCGTACTACGTAAGAAGCTGGAAGAAAAAGGCAGAAAAGTACTGGATGAAGCGCAGGAAAAAGCTGAAGTGCTAAAAAAAGAGAAAATGCTTCAAGCCAAGGAGCATTTCCTGAAACTAAAAACCGAGCACGAACAAGTATCCAACGAACGCAACGCCAACATTCTGAAAAATGAAACCCGGCTCAAACAAAAAGAAGTTACACTGAATCAGAAATTTGAGGAGTACAACAAGAAGGAAAGAGAGGTAGATATCATCCGGAAAAACCTCACAACACAACTTGAAATCCTTGAAAAGAAACAGGAAGAAGTTGACAAATCATTCCAGAAACACATCGAACAACTCGAAACAATTTCGGGACTAACTTCCGAAGAAGCAAAGAAGCAACTTATCGAAAACCTGAAAGATGAGGCGAAGTCTGAGGCAATGGCGCATATTCAGGATATTATTGACGAAGCAAAACTGACCGCCAATCAGAAAGCAAGGGAAATCGTGGTTGAGACCATTCAGCGTACAGCTGCAGAAAATACGATCGAGAATACCGTATCGGTTTTCAATATCGACAACGACGAGATCAAAGGCCGAATCATCGGGCGTGAAGGAAGGAACATCAGAGCACTGGAAGCCTTAACAGGAATCGAGATCATCATTGACGACTCTCCGGATGCGATCATCCTCTCGGGTTTTGACCCTGTAAGACGCGAAATCGCAAGGCTTTCCCTACATAAACTTGTTACCGATGGTCGCATTCACCCTGCACGTATCGAAGAAGTAGTGGGTAAAACCAAGGCTCAGATTGAGCAGGAGATCATCGAAATTGGAAAACGCACGTGCGTTGACCTGGGAATTCACGGAATGCACCCCGAACTGATCAGGCTGGTCGGAAAGATGAAATACCGTTCGTCTTACGGTCAAAACCTCCTGCAACACTCACGCGAAGTGGCCAACCTTTGCGCAACCATGGCTGCAGAACTTGGGCTAAATCCCAAAAAGGCCAAGCGGGCAGGATTGTTACACGACATCGGTAAAGTGCCTGACAGCGAATCGGAATTACCACATGCCATGTTAGGTATGAAGCTGGCCGAGAAGTACAAAGAGCATCCCGAGGTATGCAATGCCATCGGATCTCACCACAACGAAACTGATATGGAAACTTTACTGGCGCCGATCGTTCAGGTTTGCGATGCCATTTCCGGCGCCCGGCCCGGTGCACGACGGGAAGTAGTGGAAGCCTACATCCAGCGGTTAAAAGACCTTGAGAACCTTGCCATGTCTTACCCGGGAGTTGTGAAAACCTATGCCATCCAGGCGGGGAGAGAACTCAGAGTGATTGTGGCTGCCGAAAATGTTTCTGATGAAGAATCCAACACACTCGCCTATGATCTTTCGAAGAAAATCCAGGAAGAAATGACCTATCCCGGTCAGATCAAGATCACCGTAATACGCGAAACAAGAGCTATCAGCTACGCAAAATAGCACGAGACATGGTAAAATAAAAAAACCCGGCTATCACTGATGACCGGGTTTTTTTGTAAGATCGGATGAATATCGACCTTCCAGCTACCTATTCGGGGTGAATTGCTTCAACCGGACAAACATCAGCGCAAGCGCCACAATCGGTGCAAACATCCGGATCAATTTTGTAGATTTCACCCTCAGAGATTGCCTCCACGGGGCACTCATCAATGCATGTACCGCAAGCAGTACAATCTTCACTAATTACGTATGCCATTTCAATTAAATATTAAGGTTAAACAATTTGATGCAAAGGTCTGCATATTTTTTTTTATAGCATTCATTTAACCTCCATTTTCATAAATTTATAGACAGTCTAAATTGATAACCCGCAAATTATTGACAATCAGCAATTAATTTACGATTTGGCTCCTAAGTAAACATGTTGTTACAATCAAATCGCCGTTTATTGTAAATTTGCAGCTATTCATTTTTAAAACAAAACAACGAAATGACCGATTTCAAAAATGCCATTCTTCAAGGGATTCCAGACATTCTTCCTGCCCCTGCTCCTTATGATACAAAGGTTTCACATGCACCGGTGCGAAAAGATATTTTGACTCCGGAAGAAAAAAAACTGGCGCTGTGCAATGCACTCCGCTATTTCGACAAAAAGCACCATGCTGTGCTGGTCAGTGAGTTCAAAGAAGAACTCGATCGTTTTGGCCGCATTTATATGCATCGGTTCAGGCCTGCCTATAAAATGTTTGCCCGCAGCATCGAAGAGTATCCTTACCGTTCACAGCATGCGGCAGCCATTATGCTGATGATCCAGAATAATCTTGATCCGGCAGTGGCGCAGCATCCCCATGAGCTGATCACTTACGGTGGCAATGGTGCGGTTTTTCAGAACTGGGCGCAGTACCTGCTCACCATGCAATACCTGGCCACTATGACCGACAAACAAACGCTGGTGATGTACTCAGGTCACCCGATGGGCTTGTTCCCTTCGCATAAAGACGCTCCGAGGGTGGTTGTTACCAATGGAATGATGATTCCCAATTATTCAAAGCCCGACGACTGGGAAAAATTCAATGCGCTGGGAGTGACCCAATACGGGCAAATGACTGCCGGATCGTATATGTACATTGGCCCACAGGGAATAGTGCATGGTACAACCATTACGATTATGAATGCAGCACGGATGATTGGTGCAAACTCAGATGAGGGTATTGGTGGGAAGTTGTTTGTTTCATCGGGACTGGGAGGGATGTCGGGCGCTCAGGCAAAAGCAGCCGTCATCGCAGGCGCTGTGGGCGTGATTGCCGAAGTGAATGAAAAAGCAGCCACAAAGCGCCACTCACAGGGCTGGGTGGACGAATTGTTTTACGACCTTGACGAACTGATGGTGCGTATCAAAAAAGCGCAACAGCAAAAAGAGGCCGTTTCGATTGCCTATGTTGGAAATGTGGTAGGTCTCTGGGAAAAACTTGCCAAAGAACAAATCAGGGTGGACATGGGCTCCGATCAGACCTCGCTGCACAACCCCTGGTCGGGAGGATATTACCCGGCAGGACTGACTTTTGAAGAATCCAATAAAATGATGGTATCTGATCCGGAACTTTTCAAAACCAAGGTCCGTGAATCGTTGCGCCGCCAGGTGGCTGCCATCAATGAGCTTACAGCGAAGGGAATGTACTTTTTTGACTATGGCAATGCGTTCCTGCTCGAATCCAGTCGTGCCGGAGCAGATATATTGAACGAAAAGGGAGATTTCAGGTACGCCTCTTACGTGCAGGATATCATGGGGCCGATGTGTTTTGATTTCGGCTTTGGGCCTTTCCGTTGGGTTTGCACCTCCGGGAAACCTGAAGATCTGGATAAAACCGACCAGATAGCCGTTGAGGTGATGGAAAAAATCGCTGCAACCGCTCCTGCGGAAATTACCATGCAGATGAAGGACAACATCAAATGGATTAAAGAGGCCAAAATCAACAAGCTGGTAGTCGGGTCCCAGGCGCGGATTCTTTATGCCGATGCCGAAGGCAGGATGAAAATCGCAGAAGCCTTCAACAATGCCGTTCGCGGGGGTAAGTTGTCAGCGCCTGTTGTTCTTGGCCGCGACCACCATGATGTTTCAGGCACTGATTCTCCTTTCAGAGAAACCTCCAACATTTACGACGGCTCGCAATTCACTGCTGATATGGCCGTGCAGAACGTGATCGGCGATTCCTTCCGTGGCGCCACCTGGGTTTCGCTGCACAA
>JACZJL010000132.1 GCA_014860585.1 Bacteroidales bacterium
CAGGGTCAACGCATAACTTTTTGAAAAAATCAAATTTTGGGATGATTTATTAACGTCTTATGAACAAGGATGTTAGTGGAATTTTTGAAAATCAAATTTTTTTAGCTCATTGTTCATAACTTGTTGCCTTAAAGTTAATAACATTCTGACATATAGTATATTAAGCCATATTTTTGTATTTCTTTTGCAAGAAAAATGGCAAACATGGAAACATCTTTACATGAGCATTTTGGGAATATCTCCGATCCAAGGATCAACAGGCACAAGCGTCATTTGCTAATTGATGTAATCATCTTGACCATCCTTGCAGTGATTTGTGGGGCAGAGTCATGGGATTCTATTGAGTTGTTTGGAAAAACGAAGATTGATTTTTTAAAGACGATCTTGAAGTTGCCCAATGGCATACCCTCGCATGATACAATAAATCGTGTTTTTTCTATGCTGAACTCAAGAAGGTTTGAACAAGTATTTACCCAATGGGCCAATACACTGATAGACAAGGGCATTAAGCATGAGTTGATTGCAATTGACGGAAAAACTGTGAGGAGATCAAAAGACACCTATCATGGCAAGTCTGCTATACACCTTGTAAATGCTTGGGCTAACCAGAACCAATTGGTGTTGGGACAATACAAAACAGACAACAAATCCAACGAAATAACTGCCATCCCTGAATTGCTCGAACTCCTTGATATAAAGGGTAGTATAATATCAATTGATGCCATGGGTACTCAAACGAAAATCGCTCAACAAATTGTGGATGCTCAAGCCGACTATATCCTTGCCCTAAAGGACAACCAACAAGAATTAAAGGAAGAAGTTGAAAGTATTTTTAATGTTCAGACTCCTGAATTTTCAAACGAAACTGTTGACAAAGGACATGGCCGCTTGGAGATCAGAAAATGTGATGTGGTCAATAACCTTGAATTCGCTCATGGGAAAGAAAAGTGGGCAAACCTGACAAGTATAGTGAGAATCAAATCTGAACGCACAATAGCAAGCAAAACCGAAACTGAAACAAGATATTACATCAGTAGCATGAATGCCGATGCTGTCAGATTCAACCAATACATAAGATCACATTGGGGGGTAGAAAACTCTTTACATTGGACTCTGGATATGACATTCAGAGAAGATGAACAACGCAAAAGAAATGGAAAATCTGCACAAAACTTTGCCCTGATCAATAAAATTGCTCTGAATCTTTTAAGAAGGGATAAGTCCAAAGGAAGCATGAAATCAAAAAGGCTTAAGGCTGGTTGGGACAATAGCTTCCTGCTTAGTATTATTAAAAATTAAATGCGTTGACCCTGCCAATGAACGGTATAAACTGTATTGCACTAATTTTTATACTTTTGCCACATGGAATCAACACGACAGTTACGCATATCAAAGTTGCTCCAGAAGGAGTTGGGAACTATTTTTCAGCGTGAATCCAAAGAGAGATTTGGCGCTGCCATGATCACTGTAACAAAAGTGCATGTCACCAAAGATCTTTCCATTGCCAGGGTTTACCTGAGCCTATTTGCTACGAAAGACAAAGCATCCCTGATGGAGACCATTACGAATGGCGCCGGAGAAATGCGTTTTAATCTTGGCCGAAGGGTAAAGGACCAGCTAAGGCACATCCCCGAACTTGAATTTTATGAAGATGACTCGCTGGACTACATCGAAAAAATTGAGAATTTGCTTCATAATTAAATCCGGGTTACATGCAATACGATCCGATTAAAAAAGACCTGGGGAGTGTATTTAACAAATCTGTAACGCACCGGATACTCTTTTACAAATTACTTGATTTACTGCTGTTACGCACCTGGCATATCCGCAAGGCTATCAGGCAATGGAAAAAAGGAATTCAGGGCGAAATTCATATCCTTGACGCTGGTTCAGGCTTTGGACAATATACTTATTTTCTGGCAAAACACAATTCAGCCTGGAAAATCCTTGGTGTTGATGTGAAGGAAGAGCAGATTAACGACTGCCGGAATTTTTTTTCGAAAAGCGGAATTTCAACTGTTGAGTTTGAAATAGCTGATCTTACACAATTTGTCCGTGATAATACATACGACCTTGTGTTATCGGTGGATGTGATGGAACATATTGAGGATGATGTCAGTGTATTTAAAAATCTTTGCCAATCACTCAAACCGGGTGGCCTGTTGCTGATATCGACACCTTCGGACAAGGGTGGTTCTGATGTACATCAGCATGAATACAAGCCGGGAGAGGTACAATCATTTATTGATGAACACGTGAGGGATGGTTACAATATTGACGAGATTCAGCAAAAACTCATCGGTGCAGGGTTTTCCCGTACACAAGCCGAATACGCTTATGGCTGGCCCGGAAAAATTTCCTGGAAACTTTCGATGAAATTTCCGATATCAATGCTAAATTTGTCCAAGGCATTTTTTATCGTTTTACCTTTTTATTATTTCGCAACTTACTGGTTCGTTTTGTTATTGAACTTTTTGGATGTCAAATTAATACATACATCAGGAACAGGCTTGGTTGTGAAGGCCTGGAAATGATTCGCCACCTAAAAAACTGCTCAATTTTTTAGCATACCCAGACAATAAATTTTTTCAGCCATTAAAACCTTCCCACTTTATATCGCCCGCCGGTATCTGTTTGCGAAAAAATCGCACAACATCATCAATGTGATTTCAGGGATTTCAGTAGCCGGGGTTACTGTTGGCACGATGGCGCTCATCATTGTCCTCTCGGTTTTTAATGGATTTGAAACGCTCATCGTTTCGCTGTTTAACTCCTTCAATCCAGACCTGGTGATTACTGCAAAAAAGGGGAAAACAATCAGCCTGTCAACATTTCCTGCCGATGAAGTCTTGAAGTTACAGGGCGTTTTTGCCATGACTGAAGTGGTTGAGGAGACTGCATTGCTCAAATACCGCAATAATCAGTATTTAGCTACCATCAAGGGAGTAAGCGATGATTTTGTGAATACCAGCGGGATTGATACCATGATGGTTGAAGGGGGTTTTGTTTTACACGCATTTGGTCAACCCCGGATGATTATGGGTGCGGGTGTATCCTATTATCTCAACGCCAGCCTGAACGACCAGTTGAATCCCATCACTGTTTACCTCCCGCGCAGAGAGGGGGCCATTGGTATGTCGCTTGAAGGAGCGTTTAACAGCCGCAATCTTCTACCCTCAGGTATATTCTCCATACAGCAGGATTTTGATACAAAATATGCCATTGTTCCTATTGACTTTGTTCGCGAACTAATGAATTATGAAGATGAGGTAACAGCCCTCGAAATTGGGCTTTATTCTGATTTTAAGGTGGATAAAGTAAAGCAGGAAATAAAAAAGTTGATTGGAGATGATTTTGAAGTGAAAAACCGCTTTGAACAACAGGTGATGCTTTACCGGATCATGAAGTCGGAGAAATGGGCTATCTTCTTCATTTTGACATTTATACTCATCATTGCAGCCTTTAATGTGATCAGTTCGCTCACCATGCTCATCCTGGATAAGAAAGAGGATATTGCCATACTTCACAGCATGGGAGCAAACAACACATTGATTAAGCGTATTTTCATGTTTGAAGGGATGCTGATTTCTAACGGCGGAGCGCTGCTCGGATTGTTCTTTGGTGGTGTTGTAAGCTGGGTGCAGCAGCAATTTGGTATCATCAGTCTTGGTGGTGGAACCGGTGCCTTCGTCATTAACGCCTATCCGGTAGAGTTGCAATTTGGTGACTTCATTATAGTTTTTTTTACCGTTATAGCTATCGGGTTTATCGTGGCCTGGTATCCGGTGAGGCAAATCTCAAAAAAATACCTGAGCCAAAAACTTTAACCTTTTTTAATCATAAAATCGGATCAGGCAACCACGCAGCTTATGCGTTGTCATTATTGGGTTATCAGCGATTCCACATTTGAATAGTCCAAAAAAATCAAAGTTTATTGGACTTTTTCATGTTAAGATATTGATTTTTAGTTTAACTTTGCTGGCTTTTAAGGACGAAAAACATTACAAACTACTCAAGGTTTTAAGGCGGATGAATTTTGGTTTAAATATCCCGAAAGTGTGTGCCGCTCTGGTTTTTATGACATTGTTCATAACCGGTCAGATGCTGTATGCTCAAACCATTCAGATTACAAACGGGGTAAATACCACCACAATCATCGATAATGACTATTCGCTGCTAAGCATATCCAATGCCGTCTCCTCCCTTAATGCAGCTAAAATCAAAACTGCTGACCATGATTTTACTCAAATAGAAATCGAAGGTTACGGTTTTTCAACAAATTTAGGCCAGCCAAAACTTCCGGTATTGAAGAAGCTGATCGAAATTCCTTTGGAGGCTAACATCGAGGTGGTTATTACTTACAAAAGATTCAAAGAGATTTCGTTAAATGAGTTCGAACTCTACGATTTTATTTACCCGGCGCAGCCCTCACTTAGCAAAAGCACTGATCCAACAGAAGCCATTTTCTATTTCGACGAAGATTTTTACAACATTGACGATTTCCTTGGAAATGAACTGGTTTCAGTTTATCCACTAGGTGTAATGCGGGGAGTGAATATCGCAAGGATTGAGATTGCTCCGATTCAATACAATCCGGTGGCAAATATGATAAGGGTGCACGATCAGATTACGGTTGAATTTCGGTTTACTGACGGCAACACATTCAGAACCATTGAGATGAAGCAGGATCAGATGAATCCGTTTTTTTCCGGAATCACCACAATGCTTTTCAATTACAAAGAAGTTGAGAATCCTGAAAATATATTTGAAGCACCACCAATCACCTACTTTATTGTTTCAGATCCGATGTTTCGGGATGCACTTCAGCCATTTATTGTCTGGAAAACCAGAAAAGGTTTCCGGGTAATAGAGGCTTATACTGACAATCCTTCGGTTGGTAGCACAACTGGAAGCATTAAGGACTACCTGCAAAATTTTTATGAAAATCCGCCGGAAGGATTTCAACCGCAAAGCTTTGTGCTGATAGTCGGAGATGTAGCCCAAATCCCGGCCTTTAACGGAACCACCGGTAACCATGTAACTGATCTTTATTACTGTGAATATACCGGCGACATGTTCCCTGAGGCTTACTACGGGCGTTTCTCTGCAAATAATCTTGACCAGCTTCAATCTCAGATCGAGAAAACCCTCGAATATGAGCAATATGCGTTCCCAGATCCCTCATTCCTTGATGAAGTAATTATGGTTGCGGGCCAGGACAGTTATCATCAATTGACATGGGGAAATGGGCAAGTCAACTATGGTAACGATTATTATTTCAATGAATCCAACGGGCTTTATTCTCACACTTATTTGCAACCAGAACCACCAGGCGGTAATTATTCCCAGCTTATCCGTCAGAATGTATCCAATGGGGTAGCCTTTGCCAATTATACCGCACATTGCAGTGCTGCCGGTTGGGCCAATCCTGCTTTTACAGTCAACAATATCCAGGCTTTGGAAAACCAAAGTAAATACCCGTTGATGATCGGCAACTGCTGTTCTTCTGTTGAATTTCAGATTAATTCATTCGGTGAGGATATTATGCGTGCCGCAGGAAAAGGGGCAATCGGATATATCGGCGGGTCAAACAGTACGTATTGGGATGAAGATTTTTGGTGGGGAGTTGGCTTTAAAGATATTGTAGCTAATCCGACCTACGATCCCCAAACACTTGGAGCTTTCGACCGAATGTTCCACAATCAGCCTGAAATTACCCTAAACGACTGGCATATTACACAGGGACAATTACCTGCAGCCGGGAACCTCGCTGTTACACAATCTGGTTCAACCCTAACAAATTACTATTGGGAAATTTACCACCTGATGGGTGACCCTTCACTCATGTCATATTTTTCGCAACCACCTGAGGCCATTGCAACTTTTCCGGCACTTATTCCTTTGGGTGCAGCATCATTCGCAATGAATACCAATCCTTATGCTTACGTTGCTGTTTCAAAAGATGGAATTCTTTATGGTGCAGGCTTTGCCAATGAGGACGGGGCTGTTGAGATTATTTTCTCCGAGTTGATAACCATTCCCGGCGAAGCCGAAATTATTATAACCGGGCAACAGTTAAAGCCTTTCTTCGGAACTGTTTTGTTTGCATCCCCCAATGGCCCTTATGTATTATTGAAAGAGGCCACTGTTGAAGACCAGACAAACGGCAACAATGATGGGAAAATGGACTATGCCGAAACTTTTGGATTAAATCTTAATGTTCAAAATTACGGACAGGATTCCGGTTCTGATATTATGCTGAATTTGTCAACTACTGATGAATTCGTGACTATATCAGACGGAGTTACAACAATTGATCTGATTCAGCCGAACGAAATTCTATCGCTTTCAGATGTTTTTGAAATAACCACTGCGGAGACCATCCCCGATGGTCACATTGTCCTTTTCCTTCTTGAAGCAACTAATGGCGAAGAAACCTGGAGCAGTACATTTAACTTAGAAGGTCATTCACCAGTTCTTGAATTTGCCGGATTTACAATAAATGACCAGCAAGGCAACAATAATGGAAAATTTGACCCGGGCGAAGTTGTACAAATCACCGTTTATGCCAAGAACATCGGCTCATCCCGTGCTTTCAGCACACTTGGTAATTTGAGTACCAACGACTCTTTCATCACGGTGTTATCTGCTGAACCACAATTCTTCGGGGATGCTGATCCCAACGAATTGGTCAGTGCCACTTTCGAAGTTGTAGCAAACGAAAATACTCCAGCCGGACATCCTGCAGCCTTTGACCTCATGCTTAATGCAAACATGGGAATTTCCGGATCTGGGCATTTTGAGCTGACAGTAGGACCAATTCCGGTGTTAATTGTTGACCTTGATGGAAACCAAAACTCAGCCAATCATATCAAAGAAGCGGTGAGTCAACTTGGAATTGTGAATGAGTATAAAAATACCCTTCCGAACGACCTCAGTCTTTATTCATCGGTCTTTATTTCAGTAGGCGTTTATAACAACAACCACATCCTATCCGCTGCCGAAGGACAAATTCTCGCCGACTATCTGAATTCGGGTGGACGTCTTTACCTCGAAGGTGGCGATACCTGGTATTACGATCCAAAAACTTCTGTTCATCCGATGTTTGGTATAAACGGAATTTCGGACGGAGCCAGTGATCTTGACTCATTAGTAGGTATAAACGGTACTTTGTCGGCCGGGTTGAAAATGAAGTATTCAGGCGACAACAGTTGGATTGACCAACTTGAGGCTGTAAATGGCGCCCAAACCGTTTTTAAAAACAACAACCCTGAATATTTCTGTGCCATTTCAAAGATCGGAAATGGCTACAAAACCATCGGAACATCTTTTGAGTTTGGTGGGTTAGCAGCCGAAGCCGACCGTCATTTATTGATGACAAGTTATCTCGAGTTTTTCGAAATCACAATACCGGGGTCGCTGGTATGCAGCGCATATGCTCTTAATGATAATATTTGCAGTGGTGATACCACTCAGCTGGTACTTGAAATTTCGGGCGGATCAGGTAACTTCCGATATACATGGTCACCCGAAACAGGATTAAGTAACCCATCCATTCAAAGTCCAGAAGCCTTCCCGGGAGTTTCGACTGTTTACTCAATCCAAATCGATGATTTGCTTACCGGTAATGTCATTTCCCAACAGGTATCACTCACTGTCCGAGAAAAGCCACAAACTCCGGAAATAATCCAGGCCGGTCAAACACTTGTTTCGAGTATTCAATTCGGAAATCAATGGTACAATGATGACGGGGTGATTGAAGGAGCTACAGGTCAGGTTTATGCCCCACTTAAAACGAGTAACTATTACACAATTGTCACCAATGCTGAAGGATGTATTTCAGAGGTTTCCAATTTGATTTATTACCAATCAACATTTATTGACGAATTGATTTCCCAGGGTTCGTTCAGGATTTATCCCAACCCATCAGATGGACTTGTAAATATTGATTTCATTGCAGACGGGGCTGAAACATTAACGGTTTTTGTTTTCAATGCCTTTGGGCAATCAATGAACGAGTTCATTACACAAAACATCAAACGTGCAGGATATAATACCATCACGTTTAATCTTTCAGCACTACCGGGAGGTGTTTATTATTTCAAAATCATTGAGGGTGATCGATTGCTCACTAAAAAATTAATTTTAAGCAAATAGTTTCTTAATTTTCATATCCCTTTTCAGTTGCAAATACAAAATAAAATAATAATTCATTCATTTTCAAACTCGTTAACTTAAATTTTAATTTTATGAGAAAACTTTTTCTAAGTCTTCTACTGCTCATCGGATTTATTAGTTTGATGGCAAAAGATGGTTACCAGGTAAATTACACCAGGATTTCCAACGCGACTGCACAAGTTGAATTTACGCTCGGCGATTTCAACCTCAGACCTGTAAATCTCAATGGTACTGCATTTACTCAAATTCAGTTTCCGGGAAAAGTAACAACTATGGATGCCGGTTTCGCCGAACTTCCATTCATAAGTGCTGCCGTCCAACTTAATCCAATGAATAATGTTCAACTGAACATCATCGGTCAGGAATACCAGGATTTTCAGCTTGATGCCCCGCTTGTCCCGTCCAGAGGTGTCATTTATCGTGATCAGGATCCGAGCCAGATCCCTTACGTTATTGCTCCGGAGTCGATCATTGACGCTTTTTATCCTGAGACTTTAGCTAATTCCACCGAGCCTTTTATCATTAAAGATGTGAGAGGAACATCGGTGTTTGTTTACCCGTTCCAGTACAATGCTGTTCAGCAGATTCTGCGTGTTTACACCAGTGTAACCGTTGAATTGGTTGAAGATAACTCAACACCGGTGAATCCGCTTTACAACCCTTCGGGGAAATTATTCAGGGAGATGGAAGCGCTGTACCATTCTGTTTTCATTAATTATCAGTCCAGCCTTACTGAACTGGCAATGGAAGAAGCCGGCGATATTCTTGTAATTACAACTGCAAGAGATGAATCTGCCATTCAACCCTTCATTGACTGGAAGATGGAAAAAGGGTACAATGTTTTTAAGGAAGTTGTTTCGGTTGGAACCAACGTCAAAACACTGGTTCAGCAAAAATACAATGAAAACAACAGCATCCTTTATGTGCAGCTTGTCGGCGACTGGGCTGATATCAAGTGCGATTTGGGCGGCGGCGCCAATGCCCCAATGGATCCAATGCTTGGGTGTGTTGTTGGAACTGACGCATTCCCCGACATTGCCATCGGTCGTTTTTCAGCCACCTCGGCAGCTCAGGTGACCACACAGGTTAACAAGCTCATCAATTACGAAAAAAATCCTTCAGGCGCCTGGTATTCCAAAGCAATCAGCGTGGCAAGCAGCGAGGGTGCAGGTATTGGTGATGATGGAGAAATAGACTATCAGCACACGAATATTATTTATAACAATAAGCTGGATCCATTTACCTACGATGGACACAGCACTGCCTATGAACCGTCCGGCACGATCCTGCAGGTGAAAAATGCGATTGAGGCCGGCGCCAGTATCATTAATTACTGTGGTCACGGTTCGATGACTTCATGGGGAACAACCGGATTCAGCAACACTAACGTCAACCAATTGACCAATGGCGACATGCTCCCATTCATCTTTTCGGTTGCCTGTGTTAATGGTGCATTCCATTCGGGCGAATGTTTTGCTGAAGCCTGGCTGAAGAAAGAAAATGGCGGCGCTGTGTTGACTTTGATGGCCACCATCAATCAACCCTGGCAACCCCCCATGCGTGGTCAGGACTATTTCAACGACCTTCTCACCGGAGGTTACGATTATGCCACCAATCCCGGCAACGGTATCAGCACAACTGAAGGCCGTTCAATTATGGGTTCAATCGTTGTAAACGGCCTGGTGCTGATGTACACCGAGGCTAACTCAAGTTCAGATTTACAAACCATCCAGACCTGGACCATCTTCGGCGACCCATCAATGCAAATCAGAACTGCTGCTCCTGCCCCATTGACACTCTCAAGCAACATCATGCTGGTAGGAACACCTTTTGAAACAACCATTACTTCCAATGGAACACCAGTTGAAGGCGCTATGGTGGCTTTATCACAAAACGGTGTTTACGCAAGCGCCTACAGCGATGCGTCAGGTGCAGTTTCAGTCCCGAATGAATTTTTACCTGGTGATGTACTTTTAGTGGTCACTGCTTTCAACACCGAAACCATTTATGAAAATATCCAGTGTATCCCACCAACCGGACCTTATGTAATTTTTGATTCGGTCGAAATTAATGATGTCAACGGAAACAATAACGGCCAGCTTGATTATGGCGAAACCTCCTCTCTCAACGTTAGCATTAAGAATGTCGGAGTTTCTGTTGCTTCAAATGTTCAGGTTACCATTTCCTCAACCAGTGAATATGTTACTATTTTGAACGGTACAGCCAATTATGGTAATGTACCTGCCGGTGAGGTGATCATGCTCGAAAACGCTTTTTCTATTCAGATTGCTGAAGATGTTCCCAACGGACAGGGCATTTTATTCAACCTTACGGCCACAGGAGAGGAAACATGGGAAAGCTCATTCAGCGTGATGGCCTATGCTGGAATTGTTGAATATATTGACTTTCATGTTACTGACCCCAATGGGAATAACAACAATAAACTTGATCCGGGTGAAACGGTAAATATGTTCGTTGTTGTTACCAACTCTGGAAATTCAGATGCTACAAACGTTATTGGCACACTTGCATCGGCAGATCCTTACATCACCATCAGCCAGGCGCAAATGAATTATGGTACATTAACTCCCGGCCAGGAAGTGGAAATGAGTTTTACCGTTACAGCATCCGAAACTTCACCAGCTGGTCATATGGCCAGTTTCAATTTCGAAATTGCCGCTGATTTAGGCCTGACTGGTTCAGGAAGCTTCTCAATTGTGATTGGTCAAATTCCTGTCCTGATTATTGATATGGATGGCAATCACAACTCTGCAAACAAAATGACTACTGCTCTGGACGAAATTGGTCTTTCATATGAACTTGTAACCGCCTTCCCTGCAAATCTTGATCTTTATTCCTCAATTTTTGTTTGCCTTGGCATTTATTCCAGTAATCATCAGTTGACCGCAACGGAGGGAACGCAATTAGCTTCTTATCTGAATAACGGTGGAAGACTCTATATGGAAGGTGGCGATACCTGGTACTATGATACACAAACAGCTGTTCATACGATGTTTGGAATTGATGCGACCGGTGATGGTTCAGGTGATTTGAGCACTGTTACAGGGTTGGCCGGAACATTTACTGCAGGAATGAGTTTCCCGTATAATGGTGACAACGCATGGATTGACCGACTTTCTGCTTCAGCAGGCGCAACACTCATCCTTCAAAATTCAAGTCCGGTGTATGGAACTGCTGTTGCTTACAGCGCCGGAGCATACAGCACCATTGGCGCTTCACATGAATTCGGTGGTCTGAATGGCGATCGTAAAGCACTGATGGAAGCTTATCTTGATTTCTTTGGAATGATGCCGGCTACACTTGTGCCAAATTTCATGGCCAATGTTACCGAAGGTTGTGAAGGGCTGGAAGTTCAATTCACCGACCAGTCAATTGGCGCCACTTCATGGTCCTGGACTTTTGTTGGCGGAACACCGGGAACTTCTGCCGAACAAAATCCTGTTGTTGTTTATAATGACGAAGGTGCTTTCAATGTCACACTCGAAATTTCCGACGGAACAAATACTACTTCAATGACCAAAAACAATTATATCCATGTGATGGATGTACCAGGTCAGGCCGGACCAATCATTGGCGAAGGTGAAGTTACTATGGGTGACATTACAGATTATCATGTTGAGGCCCTTGACGAATGCACACTCTACAATTGGGTCCTGACTCCAGAGGGTTCAGGCGAATTGGAAGTAAGTATGAACTTTGTGACCATTCACTGGAGCGATACCTGGAACGGTTCCGCTACATTAAAGGTTTGCGGTGGTAATGATTGCGGTATGGGTCCTTATTCTGAAGACTTCACCGTTATAGTAGCTGACCCTACAGGCATTGCCAAAATTGACCAACAGGCACTGAACATTTATCCAAACCCGTCAAAAGGACTATTTGTTATCGAACTTACTTCGGCTGAAGACGTTACTTATCAGCTTGCAGTGGTAAACCTGCTTGGAATTGATGTGTTGCAAAAAACCATCGAATTCAGCGGTTCTTATAACGAAACCATTGATATTAGTGCTCTTCCAGAAGGTGTTTATTATCTCTATCTGAGAAACGAACAACAATCAATCGTAAGAAAGTTGATTGTTCAGAAATAACTCATCTTGGATGAATTGAAAAGGCCGGCGGAATCAACCACCGGCCTTTTTCTTTCATAATCAGTCAATTTTATAAAAAGTGTACATGCCAGATCAACCCCTTCAAACTTGAATTCTCATCAGGAATGCAAGCGCTTTCTTTAATACCGATTGCACTTTCAATATAGTCCAATTTCGACTTCGTCTCATTGTACTATTTTCAAGTAGCATCGGCATTTACCATTGTAAAATTATGAAATGGTTTGGACCATTTTATAATTACAATTGGTATAACATTCTAACGCAATACGAAAGGAACCACCACAGAAATGAGTCCCGTGCACACTACCACCATGATAAACAAGTTGTAGCGGACGCTGTAATTGTTGAGCAGGCTTTCGTCGTAATATTTTGAAACATCCTGGTCTCTGTACATCTGAATCAGGCCACTGATCAGCTTCGCGCGGGTTTGTTTACCTTTCAGCAAGCCGAAAATGGCAACTATATTTATCAGAATAACCAGGCCAACAAAAAGAAACATCACGATCAGTGTTGAATCTTTCGTTCGCGAATCTTCTACCAATCCTGAATTCACTGCCAGGGAGATCAGGTTAAGCAGGATGGATGACAGGATAAAAATGCTGTCCGTTTTTGCACTTTGTGTTAACTCGCCAATGATGTGCTTGTGAACATGTTCTAACATAATTTTTCCTCCTATTGATTAATTATTGATTAAAACCCGAATATTTACCTCTTTTCATTGTGGACACTTTGATTGTGAAGTTCAATTCAGGAACTTGCTCAGTGTTTGAATAAACAAAGTTAATCATTAAACCTACAACACCAATTTACTCAATCACAACTGAGATTAGTCTTTCACCTGTTCAAACATCAAATCAGCCATAGGGAAAACTGAACCTCCCAAACGCATTTCTGCTTTGATCGTTCCATTTTCGTTCACCTGACCAAGCCAGAGATCAACTTCCTTCGTTCCGACCGGATCATTTTCAAAGATCTTTCCTATTGTGCCACACTCGATAACATAAGAAACACCGGTTTCCCATAAAGTATGGTTTTTCAACATTTTCCCATTTTCGAAAGAAGATAATCCGATGGTGCCGCTTGCGGTTTTATCATGATTGATCACCAACGTAAAGATTGCCGAATCAGAAATAAACTGTGAATGCTTCTCGTCACCCACTTTAAAGCGAACTGTAACTTTTGTGTTTTCAGTTCTCCAGTATCCGCAGTAAGGCTGCGGTACAACCCACTCAGTGACTTTGCATGATACAAGTACAAGGGTGATAAGGACATAAATCCAAAAGTACACTGGATTTGAATAAAATTTATGGTTTTTCATTCTTGTAAATTTTAATGTGAAGTGAACTCATAAGGCTAATTCTTCACCTGATCCTTTATCGATACATCCGGAATTCAATGCATTGGTCTGACCTCTTGAAATTAACCAATACAAGATAAAAAACAAACCGGGTGCCGCAAGCCCGCTAATCCACGGGTCAAAAAGCAGGTCTGGTCTTAAAAAATGAAATCCAACAATTCCGGCGATAGTGATCAGGCCACCAACCCCTTCCCATTTCCAGGCAACGATTAAACCGATGATAATTGAAACCGGAAAGAAAGCAAAAGACACCATTTCGGACTGGGAGTTAAATTCTTCTCCTTCACTTGTTATCGATCCGATCAGATGTGCACCTAAAAAGAAAAGCATGAAAGCAAGGCTGCACGATCCCCAAATGCGGGCTATCCATCGGATAATTATAGCGGCCATTTTTTTATTCTTCATGGTCTTGATGATTAAAGTTTCTCAAACATCAAATGAGCCATAGGGAAATAATTTAGCCCTCCTTTTCGAAGTTCTGCTTTAATTTTGCCAGATTCATTCACAGGACCAATCCAGATATCAACTTCCTTTAATACCTCCGGATCACTTTCAAAGATCTTCCCAACTGGTCCACATTCGATTATATATTTAATGCCGTCTTCCCAGGGTAAACTGAAATTCCATTTTATTTTTCCATTTTCAAACGAAGCCAATCCAATAGAGCCACTGACGGTATTTTTATCATGAACTTCAAGAATGACAACCGCTGAATCTGAGATGTACTCTGAGTGTCCGCTACCGTCTGTTTTAAAAAGAACTGTAATTTTACTCTTTCCCGATTGCCACTTTCCGATATACTGTTCAGATAGTTCACCGGTACAACAAACAAGCGTCAGCGTAAAAAGAGGGATCAGAAAGAATTGAACAGCATGTTTTCGGGCCATTTTTAATGCCAGTTTGCATCTGATGTTGATTTGACTTTTCATGGTGTTTGCCTCCTTTCATTCTCAAAACTCCAGACTTTTGCTTTCGTATTTGGCCATGAACTGTGGAACTGAACTTTTCTTTTTGATCCACTTTCCAGAAACATCATGGTTAATCCGGTAAAGATACCGATGGTACTACCAAGTGCCCATTTCTGATAATTTTCGGCATTGAAAGTCTGGTTTTTGTAGTCATAGCAAATGAATGGTGAAGCAAATAACAGGAATAGTGAGCCGTAAAGAACAAAATCATCTGTATCATAAATCCATGCAAATAAAGTGTTTCTGTAAAGCAGGATATCAATATCATTGAGGGACACATTCATTTTATAGGTTGAATCAGGTGCAGGGACGATGAAGCTTTTTGCCGGAATACTGGACTCAATCCGGGTTCCATTTGTATAAACACTGTGAATTCTGATCTTTCTCAGGTTCATCTGTAATGTATCCCCGATTACACCCTTAAAATTACCATACAAGTATTTGTTTTCCTTCAATGTATCGCTGTCAATCAATAACCTGCCAATTTCCATGCTGATCCCTGATTTTAGTTTCACGGTTTTCATTTTAGGTTTTCCGTCAATCCGGTAAACCGGGGCTTTCCATGTCTGAGCACTCACAATAAACCCAAAGTTGAGCATCACAACAAGCAGTATTAACTTTTTCATATTTTTAGTTTTTGTTTTGTTAATGAACTTGTTCTAAAGCATTCCAAAATTAAGTCAATTAATTAAAAAAATGCAAGCAACGCATCATTAATATGGGCTGAAAAATGAAAAATAATGATGGCTGATCTGATCGGGAGGATCAAACAGCAGGAGAGTAGGGATTCCGGTGGCCCGCGAATAATAAGGATCAAGCTGTTTGGCCTCCTCCGTCAGCTTTTCCGATTCAGCCTGATTGCCCAGGAACATCTCCACACGCGCCTGCCAGCCAATGGTATAGGCTTTCAGGGGGACTATCGGTTCGGGTTTGCTGTTCAGGTACTTTTCAAGGTATGTGTTGGCGATGGGTAATTCGGTTTGCGCCAGTTCACCGTTTTGCATCACCTTGTACAGGTGATACCTGGCAAGGTCAAGCAGCAGGATATTTTTTTCAGGATCTACTGCCATTACCCGGTTAAAGTATTCCTCCGCTTTGGCAGGGTCATCAGTGAAAAGACAGGCCTTACCTGCTTCGGTAAGATACCCTGTATGATTTGGATCCGATGCGAGCAAATTTTCCCAGTATTCCAGCAGGTTGAACTCTTCAGGAACCACCACCGTTTTGGCTTTAGCTCCGAAATAGTTATCCATCGAAGCCAGTTTTTCGATGTGCTGTGCTGCTTTCAGGCTGTCGCCACCCATATCCTTTGGCAATAACCCATAGATCTCCACAAGATACATCCTTGCTTCATGGTAATCGGGTCTAATCTCGAGTACCCTTTCGAATTGCGCACAGGTTGCTGCTATGATTTCTTTTACCTGAGGATCTCCCATTTGCATGGACATAAATGCATTCAGGAAGCTGACAATTCCTTTATAGTAAGCATAGATCACATTTTCAGGATCAGCTTCGACAGCTTTGTTTATTGACTGGGAAATAGCTTCAATTTCCACCTGACTACCCCCCAGCAGCATATAGTGACTAAGTCGCGCCATTTC
>JACZJL010000133.1 GCA_014860585.1 Bacteroidales bacterium
TTACTTCCGGGTCCATTCCAAGGTTCCCAATTAACTGAACACTGTTTCTTAAGCTTTTCATGACATTTAAAATTTATGGTTAAACATTAAGTAAAAAATTATGAAGCAAAGATAGGGTGGGGTATTGGGGTGATTCGGTAAATAAATATTTACTTGCGTTTGTAAACGGACTTAAGCGGGTGTAAGCGTTTGTAAACGGATAAAAAAAATTTAACTTGTTGTATTTCTGTAGCTTATCATTTCAATCGAGGTTTTCACTCCCCAAACAAAATTGAAACCAATTTTTTCTCGATTAGTTAGCGATGAAAGCAATCCTGGCAATTTAAGATTTTTAAAAATGGCTGAATAGCATCAGAAAACCTTATTCCAAAGAAAAAACCCCAAACCCTGACAATCAGAATTGCAGGCAGGAGCCTGCAGAAATAATTTCAGCTTAGGCTGGAGCCTAAGCTGAACGTACGTTCGGACGAGGCTCTGCCTCGTCCGGTCTATCATGGCAGGCTCCAGCCTGCCAGGGAAAAGCAATCCCGGCAATTTCCGGTTTTCTTAATTTCAGCCCCGTTTACACAAGTCATCAAACATTATTTCTTTATTTGCAATGGATTGATCCCTGACAATCAGAATCGCAGGCAGGAGCCTGCAGAAATAATTGCAGCTTAGGCTGGAGCCTAAGCTGAACGTACGTTCGGACGAGGCTCTGCCTCGTCCGGTCTATCATGGCAGGCTCCAACCTGCCTTAGAAATGCAATCCCGACAGTTTCCGGTTTTCTTAATTTCAGCCCTGACAGTCCCGCACGTGCGGGATTGTCAGGGCTATTTTTTGGTCAAGTCTTCCAGTAAGTTCTTCCTGTCCCAGGTTTATCATTTTGATTGGCGATCATAAAACACTCTCGTGATAATTTTTTCAAAAAAATGTTGGATAAATAAATATTCCAATATCTTTGCCGCAATTAAATACTGAAATAAATGCACAGCGCCAGCAATTTTTACTTTTACTTTTATTTTTACGGAAACTCCGGCGGGGCTTGCTGTGTGAGATAATATTATCAAAACAAATCGGGCCCCGTGTAACTCACGGGGCTCTTTTTTTTATGTAAAATGGAACAAAAAAGAAGTCAGAAACCAATCGTTCAGATCGCCATCCAGGGCGGAGAAGCCTCTTTTCATGAGATCGCTTCCAGAAAGTACTTCAATAATGGAATCACTATTCAGCCCTGCGACACATTTGAAGCAATTATTGACTCCCTTGTTTTTGAAACATCGGTTTATGGTTGCTTTGCCATCGAAAATACGGTGGCGGGAAGTATCCTTCAAAACTATACCCTGATAAAGGAAAACCCGGTCGAAATCGTCGGCGAAGTTTACCTTAGGATTACCCAGAACCTGCTTGCCCTGTCCGGACAAAGGATTGAAGACATCAGGGAAGTTCATTCGCACCACATGGCCATTGCACAATGCCGGTTGTTTTTTAAAGATTTTCCGTGGATAAAACTTGTGGAATCGGTGGACACAGCCATCAGTGCCCGTGAGATCAGCGAGGGAGGTATAACTGGCAGGGGCGCTATTGCCAGCCACCTTGCAGCAGAAACATTCCATCTCGATGTCCTGGCAGAAGGGATTGAAACCAACAAAAGAAATTTTACCCGTTTTCTGATTCTGGCTAAGAAAGGTACTCAAATCAAGCGTAGCCAGGAACCTGATAAAGCATCGCTATGTTTCAGTTTATTGCATCAAACCGGCAGCCTGGCCAAAATCCTGAGTGTCATCGCCTTTTATGATATCAACCTGACCAAGATTCAGTCGCTTCCAATCCTTGGCCGTGAGTGGCAATATTTCTTTTATGTGGATGTGGCTTTTACCGATTACAACCGTTACCGGCAATGTCTTTCTGCCATCGAACCTCTGGTTGACGACATGCACATCCTCGGGGAATATACTCATGGCGCGGATACTTTCGAAACAATTCACCAAAAACAGTCAATATGATCATCCAACCTGCTGAACGGACAAATACAGTCACTGAATACTATTTTGCCAGCAAGCTACGCGAAATTGAAGAGCTGAAGCGGCAGGGCAAAAAGGTACTGAACCTCGGCATCGGCAGCCCCGATATGATGCCGCACGACGATGTACTTGATGAAATGGCTTCCCAGAGTAAAAAGCAAGGGAGTAACGGTTACCAGAGTTACACCGGACTGCCGGCGCTCAGGGAAGCGTTTGCCGGCTGGTACAAAAGATATTTTGGAATTGAACTTGATCCTGGCGGTGAGATTCTCCCATTAATGGGCTCTAAGGAAGGGATCATGCACATTTCGATGGCATTTTTAAATCCTGGTGACGGCGTGTTGATTCCAAACCCGGGTTATCCGGCTTATGCGGCTGTTACAAGATTGGTAGGCGCCATGCCGGTGGAGTATAATTTGAAGCCTGAAAATGGCTGGCTGCCTGATTTTGAGGAGATAGAAAATATGGATCTGACTGGTGTTAAACTGATGTGGGTCAATTATCCGAATATGCCGAGCGGTGCTAAAGCAAACCTGGAGTTTTTCAATCAGTTAATTCATTTTGCAAAACAGAAAAAAATCCTCATCTGCAACGACAATCCCTACAGCTTTATCCTGAACGACAACCCTTTAAGTATTTTTTCAGCAGAAGGGGCGAAGGAGGTGGCGCTGGAACTCAATTCGATGAGTAAGTCTCACAATATGGCTGGTTTCCGCATGGGGATGGTGTCAGGGCAAGCCGATTACCTGAAAAACATCCTAACGGTAAAAAGCAACATGGACTCCGGGATGTACAAGCCCATCCAGCTTGCGGCAATCAAAGCCCTGCAAAGCCCGCCGGAGTGGTACAGCATGATCAACGCTGAGTATGCGAAACGGCGTAACCTTGCCGGTAAACTGTTCGATACAATGGCTGTTGATTACGATAGCGAGCAGACAGGTATGTTCCTTTGGGGGCTTATTCCTGAAGGCTTTGCTGATGGTTACGACTGCTCCGATCATTTGCTTTACAAACACAATGTTTTTATTACTCCGGGTGGAATTTTTGGTTCCAATGGAAACCAATTTATAAGGGTTTCGCTGTGCAGTAAACCCGAAGTTTTTGAGGAGGTGATTGAGCGGGTTATAGGAAGTTTTAATAATTAAGAGGCTGGAAAATATGAAGATTTCTATAGTTGGATTGGGACTTATTGGCGGCTCGATGGCCATTGACCTGAAAAAGCGTGGATTTGCCGGTAACGTCATTGGTGTTGACAACAACAGGCTTCATGCTGAAACGGCGCTGCACATCGGATTGGTGGATGAGATTTGCGGACTGGATGAGGCCATCAGCCAGAGTGGGTTGATTATCCTTGCAACCCCCGCTGATGCAACGGTGAAACTGCTTCCAAAAATATTGGACAGCATTGACCAGCAAATCGTGACAGATACCTGCTCCACCAAGGAATTGCTTTGCCAGGTGGTGAAATATCATCCCAGGCGGCAAAATTATGTAGCCTCTCACCCGATGGCCGGAACAGAGTTTACAGGCCCATGGGCTGCATTTCCAGGCCTTTTCGACGGCAAAGCAGTCATCTTTTGCGATACTGATGAAACGGGTATCAGGGCCTTGGCAACCGTCCGTCGTATGTATGATTCATTGAATATGCGACCTGTTTTCATGAATTCATCAAGCCACGACCGACATGCTGCTTATGTTTCACATATTTCTCACATCAGCTCATTCGCCCTGGCGCTGACTGTGCTAGACCAGGAAAAAAACGAAAAACATATTTTTGATCTTGCCAGCGGTGGGTTTGACTCAACCGTTCGCCTGGCCAAAAGTTCCGCCGAAATGTGGTCGCCAATATTTAGCCAAAATGCTGATAATGTGATAAAAGTCCTCGACACTTACATTGAAAAGCTGAATGAATTCAAACAGGCAATAACTGGTCTGGACAGCGATAAAATCAGCGAAATGATCGTTAATGCAAACAAGATTAAGAAGATATTGTAAAAACAGGTAAAGAAAAGGTTACCTTTAGTTTACAGAGAATTAGCAAACACTTGATAACCAGTAAAACATCAATCAAAATATGGAAACAATTCAATTTTTACCCATCACGGACTGGGGGATCGGAATAAAAGAGAGGCCTTTCCTCATCTCCGGACCTTGCAGCGCCGAGTCGGAGGAACAGGTAATCAATATTGCTCATCAGCTCAAAGATCAGGGAGTCAAAGTGTTCCGGGCGGGAATCTGGAAGCCACGAACGCACCCCAACGGTTTCGAAGGAGTAGGGGAGAAGGGGCTTGCCTGGCTGCGGAAAGTAAAACAGGAAACAGGAATGCTGATAGCAACAGAAGTCGCCAACCAGCGTCATGCCTATGAGGCACTAAAACATGGCGTTGACATTCTCTGGATTGGCGCCAGGACTACAGCAAACCCTTTCGCCATGCAGGAAATTGCCAATACGATTGCTGGCGCCGATGTCATAGTGTTTGTAAAAAACCCGGTTAATCCCGATCTGGAGTTATGGATTGGCGCTGTTGAAAGAATCCATCAGGCAGGGATATCGAGAATTGGCGCCATACACCGGGGATTTTCAACTTATGAAAAATCGGCCTATCGCAATGATCCATTATGGCAGTTGCCCATTGAACTTAAACGTCGTCTGCCAACCTTGCCGATTCTGGTCGATCCCAGCCACATTTGCGGGCACAGGGACTTGAAAAGGGTATCACAAAAAGCGATGGACCTCAACTACGACGGCCTCATTATCGAAGTACATCATGATCCTGATAATGCCCTAAGCGATGCCAAACAGCAAATAACACCTTTTGCTCTTGCGGAATTGATTCACGGACTGAAGCTAAGGAAAGTGAATGCTGATGATGAACAGTTCATCCATACCCTGGAAACCCTTCGGCAAAAAATCGATAAATACGATGAGGAACTGCTCGATTTACTTGAACAGCGCATGGAGGTGTCAAAAACGATTGGCCTTTACAAAAAACAGAACAATGTAACCATTTTGCAACCGTCGCGATGGGATGAGATCATCACCAAAATCAGGCAGAAAGGGGCTGAACGTAACCTGAGCACTGACCTGATTGACCGGATGTTTACCGCCATCCACCAGGAATCCATCAACAAGCAGATGGCAGTTATGAACAATGGAGTAACTTTACCGTCGACAAATCAGGGCAAATCGGATGACAACCATTGAAATTCAGGGAACAACTGGCCGTTCACAAATTTTGACCGGAGAAAGCCTTTCCAATTTCAGGAAATATATTCCCGTCAGCAGGACAATTATCATAACTGATAACGTTGTCCAAAATCTTTATGGTCACTTTTGGCATGATCTGCCTGTGGTGATCATCGGGCAGGGCGAAGTCAACAAAACACTCGAAACTGTTCAGCTCATCATTGCCAAGCTGTTTGAATTGGATGCCGACCGGAATACCTTCATCCTTGGTGTTGGAGGAGGGATTGTCTGCGATGTTACCGGTTTTGTGGCTTCTGTTTTTATGCGTGGCGTCCGGTTTGGTTTTATCAGCACAACGCTGCTCTCGCAGGTGGATGCAAGTGTTGGAGGAAAAAACGGGGTGAATTTTAATGGCTTCAAAAATATTATTGGTGTTTTTAATCAACCAGAGTTTGTAATTTGTGACCCTGTTGTACTGAAAACCCTCGACCGCAATGAGATTTCAAACGGCCTGGCCGAAATCGCAAAACATGCCCTGCTTGCCGATGCCGTCCTGTTCGATTTTATTGAGCAAAACGCTGAAGCGGTGATGAGCCTTCGTGAGGAGGTCATCGGGCACCTGGTAATACGTTCGGTGGAGATTAAATCTGCCATCGTGAATCGCGATGAAAAGGAGACGGACGAACGCAGGAAACTCAACTTTGGACATACATTCGGTCATGCCATCGAGAAAATTGCCGGGATCAGCCATGGGAAAGCTGTGAGCATAGGTATGGTCATCGCAGCCAGGTTTTCAAAAGATAAAGGTTACCTCAGCGAAAATGATTTGGAACGAATTGTCAATTTATTAACGAAACTGGAGCTTCCTCTCTCTCAGCCACTTCAGCCTGACCTTATTTTCCGGGCTTTAGAAAAAGATAAGAAAAGAGCGGATAACGCCATCCATTTTGTGCTGTTGAAAAGCATTGGAGAAGCAGTTGTTGAAGAGTTGCCACTTAGTATTATCCGAAAAATTAAGATTTAGCAAGATGAAAGCAACTGTTTTTCCTTCAAAACTTTCGGGCGCTGTCATGGCGCCGCCGTCCAAAAGTCATTTTATCCGACTGGTAGCAGCGGCCATGCTTGCTGATGGCGAATCCAAGATTTACCATCCGTCAACTTGTGAAGATGCGAGAGCCATGTTGAATATTACCGGTGAAATGGGGGCTAAGGTTACGTTTCACGCCGATCACATCAGTATTTCTGGCAATCCGGATTTTAAAGGGAAAAGGACATTTCATTGCGGCGAATCAGGGCTGGCTGCCCGTCTCATGATCGCCATCGGTTCATTGTTCGATGACGAAGTGACAATAACCGGTGAGAAAACGCTGCTGAAACGGAAATTGGGAAACATCGCCGAACCTCTTCAGCTGCTTGGTGTACGGTTAATTTCCGAAGCACAGACCCTTCCGATGAAAATCTCAGGACCGGCAAGAGGGGGAACTGTGGTTGCGGATGGATCGGAGAGTTCTCAGTTTGTTTCGGGTTTGTTGATGGCGCTGCCGCTGGCAAAGGAGGATACCGTGCTGATTGTGGAAAATCTGAAAAGCCGGCCTTATATCTATCTGACCCTCGAAGTCATGAAATCATTTGGCATCAGCATTGAACATCAGGAGTATAAACGGTTTTTTATTCATGGAAATCAACAGTATCAGCCCGCAGACCTTCAAACAGAGGGCGATTGGAGTGGAGGTGCTTTCCTTTTGGTGGCCGGCGCTATCAATGGAACACTGCACGTTTCAGGACTTGATTTAGCCTCCAAACAAGCTGACAGGGCAATTCTCAATGCAATGAAGAGCTCCGGGGCAAATATAACTGTAGATTATCAGGGAATCATTGTTAAATCAGGAAAGTTGAAAGCATTCGAGTTTGATGCCACCCACTGCCCTGATCTTTTTCCGCCACTAGCCGTCCTTGCCGCACATTGCGACGGCGTCTCTGTAATACACGGCGTTGACCGGTTAATTCACAAAGAGAGCAATCGTGCCAATGCCCTTATGGAAGAATTTAGCAAAATGAATGTCAACATCGCAATTCAACAGAACGAAATGAAGATCACTGGTGGAAAAATTCATGGGAACCTTATTTCTTCACACTCTGACCACAGAATAGCTATGGCTGGAACTATCATGGCGCTGAATGCCGCCGGAGAAACGACAATCAGTCAGGCAGAATGTGTGGCTAAGTCATGGCCTGAGTTTTTCGAAACCATGTCCTCAGTTGGGGCAAACATTAGTGTAAAAATCTAATTCAAAAAAATATGAATTCTTTTGGCAGATTATTCAGGATCAGTATTTTCGGTGAGTCTCATGGAAAATTCATCGGGGTCACGATTGATGGCTGTCCTGCCGGGTTGCAGGTGTCAGAGGAGGATTTTTTAGAAGACCTTAACCGGCGAAAAAGCGGCGCCAAAGGAACAACCCCCCGCACTGAGGCCGACGAACCGCAGTTTGTGAGCGGGATTTTCAATGGTATAACCACCGGGGCGCCATTGACCATTATTTTTGAAAATGCCAACATTAAACCCGGTGATTACGAAAACCTTCGGACTCAGCCGCGCCCCGGTCATGCCGATTTTGTGGCGTTGCACAAGTTCGGCGGCTTTGGCGACTACTCCGGTGGAGGCCATTTTTCCGGAAGGCTGACCGTCGCGCTGGTTGCAGCAGGTGTAATAGCCAAAAAAATCATCGAACCCATTTCGATCTCATCAAAACTCCTGAAAGCCGGCGGTAGCGAAGATATTCAACAAACCATTGAAGAAGCAATGGCTGATAGAGATTCTGTCGGAGGACTGATTGAATGCACTGCCAAAAACTTACCCGTAGGCCTGGGAGAGCCATTTTTTGATTCAGTAGAGTCGCTGATCAGTCATCTTGTTTTTGCTATTCCGGCCATTAAAGGCATTGAGTTCGGAAGCGGTTTTGCGGCAGCGTCCATGCGTGGCAGCGAACACAACGACCCGATTATTTCTGCAAATGGCAAAACAGCCACCAACCATGCCGGTGGTATCAACGGAGGGATTACCAACGGAAATAATTTGGTTTTCAGGGTGGCCGTGAAACCCACCTCGAGCATTGGCAAGGCACAAAGCACTTTTAATTTTGCAAATAGCAAGGTGAACGAGCTGAAAATTGAAGGACGCCATGATGCCTGCATTGCCCTGCGCGTCCCTCCTGTGATTGAGGCCGCCACCGCTATTGCCCTGGCCGATCTGATGTTGCTGGAGCAAAAAGTGAAGCGGGTTAAAGATCAATAATCCAGGCTATGATGCCAGATCTTTGTTTTGAATAAACGCACATCAATACTCATCACAACCTAGTTGTTGATAACCGCTAACTTTCTTTTAATCAAATCCTTGGAGGTTTCGATTTCGAGAAAATAAACACCACTTTTGAGATGTGACAAATCAATAAGAAGGTTGAAATCTTCAGTTTTTCTGACTGCAACCATCTGGCCGGAGTGATCGTAAATGGTGAGTTGCAACATTTTTTCCTCCGATTTAAGATTAAAAATCCCCGAAGACGGGTTTGGATAAAGTTCAATAAAGACAGATTGCGGTTCAGTTATTCGGGTTGCCACTTTTTGAAGTACATTTGATAAAGCCATGTTGGATTTCACCCCGTTTGAGTATTCAGCTTCCACACTGTAAATGTAATAACCGGGTTCAAGTGCGATCCACTCATTATCCATGTACGTGGTGTCATTGACAGGGCTGTCATTTATTTGTTCCCAGATCTCTTCTCCAACCAATCTCCGATAAATATTGTAGTGCTCAAAAGTGCGGTTTGCCGGAAGAACAAATTCTTTGGACACTTCAGGATCACCAGTTTCAATCGGTTGGATGGGCAAACAGAGAAAAGGATTGTTTTTGCCTTCAATATTAACGACAAAGGGGGCGCCAACATCGAAATTTTCAGGTTGGTCATTTTCATAAATCAGTCCTGAAGCCCGCATAAAGATGTTGCCGAAAAGTGGTGGAGAAGTAACCGTTTCAAGTGGGTAATAAGCCCCCATTCCATTGCTCCATTGGGTCATTGGCTGCCAGACCCAGGGTTCGCCAACGCCGTTGTCATAGGCAATTAATGTGTAATTGCTGTAGCCCGAAGTGCCAAAAAAGAATCCATCAGGAGCATACACAGGGTTTGTTAGGGTTAATGTATTCCAACCATAATTGTTGGGTACCTGGCCCTTTGAAAACAGCAGATCATTCGGGTTGGGCGAGCCGTCGGGGTTTAATCCGAGGATGGTAACCAGCACCTCAGGTGAAGGCGGATAGGTGCCTGATTGGTAAGTAAACCACTGCACAGCATGGATGATCGAATTGTTTTTCCAGGCCGAACCTCCGATGATTTCAGGTGAGCCGGTGGTAATCAGCACTCCGACCGCTACTCCGTCATCATACCGGAACTGGTAGGGGAAAGGAGCGCCTGCCCCATACCATGTTAACTGTACATCAGTGCCGACTTCTTGTGCGGTGAGCATATGTGGTGAAGGTGCGTTTTCAAGCAAAGTCACCGGATCGAGTGTCAAACTGATGTCAGCTACAGCGATATCTGCGATGTAGGTTTGATAGCCATCAAGGGTAATTTCGAGCTGATAGGTTGTCAGCCCCCAGATTTCTCCAAAAACAAACTCACCGATTTCATTTGTGGTGGTTTCGTAATCATCCATACCGAGTAATCTGACTGTTGCATTTTCGGCGGGTCCCTGAGTATCGCTTTTCAGCACACTTCCCGAAAGGGCAACCAACGGCCTTGTAACAAGATAAGCATCGGGTAAAACGATGGATTCACCTGGTGCCAGATCGATATTTTCGATGATTATGTCTGTATATCCGTATTTTGATATGGTGACAGTCAGGTTATCCCCGGCGAGAACGAATGGCGCATTATAATCGCCTGAATCATTGGTGTAGAGAACGGCCGCTGATTCTGGATAAGCAGGATTTTCAATTACTGCACGTGCATCTTCAACAGGTGCTGAATTTTCCTGGTATAACACTTTACCCGACAAACTCCCAAGTCCGTCTCCGGTATCAAACATCAGGCTGGTGACAGGGTAGCTGGGCACATAAGCCATGTGTGATAAATTGTTGGGGTCAATGGTCGTGTACCAGTTGTCAAATCCGTTGCGCAGTGGTCCATACTCCAGATATTCATAGGCAAAATTGGCATCATCCACAATGTAAGGATTCCCTCCCTGATAATAATAGACCATCACTGCAAGGCCGTTACCTCCGGTATAAACGAATGGTTGAGTCAGATTAAAGTTGACCCGTCCAAGTCCCTCCTGAAAGGTGACCTCTCCATCAAAAACCAGGGTCATTTCTGAGGCAGGAATAGCCCCCTGATCGAAGTTGGCCAGGTCGGTTTGTGTCATCCAGACTTTAATTTTCCGCTGTGGCAAAAAAGTTCCGATGGCAGCGTAGTAGCTCAGGCGGGTAACAATGCCACCAGTATTCAGTTCCCCTGGATAATAAAGGCACTCGTGCTGACTGGCCCCCCTGAAATCATCGAAGTTGATGGGATACAGGTTATAATAAGGCGTCTGGGGAGTCAACGGATAAGTTCCAATATTTTTAACAACAATGGAACTACCAATCACTTCCACCTGCAACACTTCACTGGTGTTGTTTTGTGGATTCATATCGCCGCCCCAAACAACCTTCGAATAAAGGCCGTAAACGCCTGTTTCAAGGATAGTCACCGGGATTGTATGTACAACGCTTTCTCCTGCTAATATAGCCTGTCCATTCACTGATCCAAAAATAGTCTCTACTCCATTCACCATCGCGCAGGCTTTTACTTGATAATCCCCTGCACCAACATTATTAAATCCCGTATTTCCAACAACAGCGGTAAAGTTGTTGGTGGTATTTTCGTAGATGATATCATCACCGGCAAATGCCAACGCCATCAAATCGTTGTCGAAGCTCACTTTTACCGAACCAAGCACATCGTCAATGACACCGGGCCAGCACCATAAAGAGTTGAACTGGAATCCAATGTAAAAGGTTGAACCGTTGGTCAACCCAAGGCTGCTCAGATCATAGCTCTTTTCTGAGTATGTGATTGGAGGATCAGTGATTACATCAAAAGGGGTGAAATTTGAAATCAAATCACCTGTCGTCGAAAGGCAAATTCGCCAAACCTGACCATCCTGGTTGGCCAGTCGTTTAATAAAAAATTTAAAAATATCGCCATCCTGCCAGATCATTTTAGGGGTGATCAACCAGTCATCATAACCGATCTGACCGGGACTACCGGCATAAGTATCCAGGCCGGCAGCTGCAATGCCGTTGTAAGGGACAGTCTGACCAGTAGGTGCGGTCGTCAGGTTGCGAAACCATCCCTCTCCATCGTTGTTGTTATCGTAGACTTTCCATCCCAATGGAGGAAAAAGTTCACCTTCAAAACCTTCCCTCAAAACGCCGAATCTGAGCCCTCGACCGGTTAAATCACAAATTCTGCCGCCGGGAACCGATTCATCAACCAAAAAGGTAAGGGTGGCTTCAATCAATCCCGGGTCAGTCGGTAAAAATTGAATGTCGATCAGTTGACTCTCACCAGGACCCAGTATTATTGGGAAGGTAGCGTCTAACAGCGTAAAATGATCATCGGTGATATTAGCACCCGAGACTTCGAGCTCACCTCCACCGATGTTCATCACTTTTACAGTTCTAATTTCAGTTTGTGTAGCCTCAACTTCTCCGAAATTAAGCGAATCAGGAATTACCTTGACTTCCGGTGTAGTTGGTACATCTTCCACCATCATTATAATATTTGCCCGTTCCTCATACACAGACCCAGCCGGAAGATTGTTGGGATCGTAAGGTGTTTGGTCGTTCCTTGCACCTATGCAAAGTGCAGGTGGAGATAATGCCGGCGTACTCAGAAACATGTCCTGAGGGGAAGTGTATCCGGGTTTTTTCTCTATAATTGTGATGATCAGGTTGTCGGTGTTGTTGTAAAAAAAGGGTTCAATGTCGATGAAGGAATAATCACCGCCGATTTCAACCACATATTGCCCGTCATACACTTTCGTGAAGTTGGTAAGCGGCAAAGAAGCAGTGATCTGATTGAGGTCGGTGTGACTCATCCAGACCTCAACAAGCAAATCAGGATCGGGAGTCACTCCCACATATTGATAACCAATCCGGTAAATCCTTTTATCCACAACATTGATTTCCGACTGCAGGTAAAGTGTTTGCGTGAATGAGTATCCCCACCAGGGGGCAAGTGGTACCGCCATACTCGAGTCAGTATCTGTTCCAATGATCACAGGGTTATTGCCAAAACTTGTTCCTGATACCCTTTCTATGCTATACTTTTGTGAGATTTCTTCCCTATCATAAACCTGTGTAAATGCCAACGCCAAAATAGCGAAAAGCACCAAAAGCGCGAAAAGCCCTCCTGATCTGAAATTAATTGTATGTTTTTTCATATCGACGAATATTTGAAATTATTTTTTCCACTGATGGAAGAGGCATCAAAAAGTTTTTGATCTCCCCAAACCAAAATCTTTAGGGCAAATTTAGATTTTTTATTTAAAAGATGAATGATTCCTTCAATCGGCTGTAATAAATAGTGATTTGAAGAAATTATGAGGGTCTTGACTCATCTGTTTTGGACGTTAATCCGATGCTAATTAGTGCCCGCCAGAAAACTCTTAATGTTGAAAATCATTGAATGCCCCAGCCCTAAAGGGAGCATTGATTTTCAACGATTTACTCCCTTTAGGGTGGGGTAAATAAATCGTTGAAAATCTATTTTAGGGAGTTGTCTGGCGGGCACTACTTAAACTCAACCCAGTTCAAAGGTGGTGATCCCAAAAACCTTTTGGATATCCATTTCCGGGGCCTTTCCGTAATACATCCGCGCGCATTCGAAAACGTAAGTGGCGTTGTACTTTTTGACCAACTCAACAGCAGCGTTATTGATCATTGGGATATCAAGATATACTGGTTCATCAATTGCACTCCTTAAACAAGCCTTGTAAAGTTCTTCTGCGATGATTTCATTATCAGCGAAGAGCGGACAGATTTTAAATCCTTTAGTTGCTTTTCTCATCATCGCAAAACCCTGTAGTTGCTGATTGGTTGTGAATTTAAAAGTTTGAACGTTAGGCTGATTGAGCCAGGGAATCAGAAACTGTGGTCGTTGAAAACCGAAGCATTGTTCATCGTAGGCAAGAACTGCGTCGAAGTCGTCTGCAGCAATTTTTGAAATATTGGGATGGGTGGGAAAGTTAGAACCAAGCCTTTCGTATCTTTCATCTCTGAAAGCAGTTTCAAATCCCCCTTTTTTGTAAAACGGCTGCATCGCCACCACGCCATCCATCCCAATTGAAGCCCCCTGTTTTAATCGTGTCAGCAGCTTATTTCTCCGTTGATGCCATAGCTGTCGTCCAATTCCTTTCGTTCTGTATTCCGGTTTTACAATAAAAAATCCCATAAAACCAAATTCATTGTTATAAGATACAATCGAACCTCCGGCAATCAGTTCACCCCGGTAATAATAACCCCAATAACCATCCGGGTCGGTTGCCCAAAACACATCGGCATCATACTCACCAGGGTTCCAGCCTTCAGCCTCTGCCCATTTCACCAGCGTTTTCAGTCCATCGAAGTCCAGTTTTT
>JACZJL010000134.1 GCA_014860585.1 Bacteroidales bacterium
GGGCGCCGGGAGCAATTAGCGGCACCACGGTAGCCGGCGGCAACGGATATGGCTCCAATGCCAATCAACTTGCTTATCCCTACGATGTTTTTGTGGATGGCAGCGGTAACATTTTCATTGCTGATAGAAACAATCACCGCATCCAGAAATGGGCGCCGGGAGCAACCAGCGGCGCCACGGTTGCCGGCGGCAACGGATCTGGCTCTGCTGCCAATCAACTTGCTTATCCTATTGGCGTTTTTGTGGATGGCGCCGGTACAATTTTCATTGCGGATCAAAGTAATCACCGCATCCAGAAATGGGCGCCGGGAGCAACAAGCGGCGCCACAGTAGCCGGCGGCAACGGATATGGCTCCAATGCCAATCAATTGTATTCTCCATTTGGTGTTCATGTTGACGGCAGCGGTAACATTTTCATTGCTGATTATAGCAATCACCGCATCCAGAAATGGGGCGGTACGTTCATTACCAGCTATACTCCTGTTGTGGGAGGTACGTACATTGCTGTGGTAACAACTGCCTCCGGTTGCACTGTCGTCACCAACGAAATCGTTATTACTGAATTTTGCTGCACCAACCCCACCAACGGCGGCGAAATTGCTGAAAGTCAGACCATTTGCTATGGCACTTTGACTGTGCCGTTCACCGGTGCTTCAGTACCTACAGGATACGTAGGCGATCTTGAGTACCAGTGGCAGATCAGCACAGCAAGCCCAACTTTTGCAGATATTCCGGGAGTTTTTTCCGAAACCTACACACATGTAGGGACAGTAACCCAAACCACCTGGTTCCGCAGGCTGGCAAAGGTAACGTGTGAAACGGACTGGGTGGAATCGAATGTGGTGGAGATTACTGTTGACCCGCTCAGCGAAGGTGGAACAGTGACCAACGCCCAAACCATCTGCAGCGACGAAACGCCTGCCGATCTTGAACTGACCGGCCACGTTGGCAATGTGCTCAGATGGCAACGTTCTGCAAATGCGGCCTTCACTTCACCGGTGAATATTTCTGTAACAAGCACAACGCTATCAGGATCAACAATCGGCGCTGTAACTCAGGACACCTGGTTCAGGGCGGAAGTGCAAAGCGGTGTTTGCGATCCGGCTTATTCAGATGCAGTGAAGATCACCATTGATACCAATCCACCGTACGCAACCCCAATCAACAACACCGTAGCTCTCAATCCCAGCGGCACTTACACACTGGCAGTCAATGATTTGCTCTCTGTTTATGGCGACAACGAAAACAGTGTGGCATCCATCACCATGACTCCATCTACCTTCAACTGCACCAAATTGGGTCAAACCATCACGGTTGAAGTAAAAGTTGTGGATGAATGTAACAATGAAACGATAGTTTATTCTAACATCACCGTGCAGGAAGGTACCGGCTTACCAGCACCCTGGCTCAACGCCAACACCCACGCCAGCGCCAACGGAACAGCCATTTATTCACCCTGCGATGATGAAGGCACTTTTATGCTCACCGCCACCGGCAAGAGCACGACAACCAAAGATGTTCATCATTTTGTGCATCAGCAGTTGTGTGGAAACGGAACTGTGATTGCCCGCCTCGATGAAGTGCAAAACGGCGGCTGGGCCGGTGTGATGATGCGTGAAAGCAATGCACACGCTTCCAAAGCCATCCTGTTTAAAACACGACTTTACAATCCTAACGTCATCATCGGCTACCGCACATCAACAGGCAGCGCCATGCGCAACCTCAGCCAGGTAGCACAACTTATTCGATGGATGAAAATTCAGCGCAGCGGCAGCAACTTCAAGGTATTCACTTCCTACAACGGAACTACCTGGCAGCAGCGCTACAGCGGAACCATCAGCATGAACAGTTGCATCCAGGCCGGTATTTTCACCGAGAGTGTGCTGGCTTCAAGAACTTCGGTTGCATGGTTCGACAACGTGGAGGTAGTTCCCTTCCTCAAGGCCGGCGACGACTTTGCCGGAGTTGATGTGATTGAAATGGATAAAGAACAAGTTCAGATTGATCTCTATCCCAACCCTGCTGATGACCAGGTGACCATCTTCATCGCCGGCAATGAAAGCGAGGTCAGTTACCAGATCAGCGACATGGAAGGAAGATTGATCGGACAATCCACCTTCACCGGCAGCGAATTCCTGCTCGATGTCAGCAACTACAAGCCGGGATTGTATGTTATCCGGTTTGAAATTGACGGAGAAATATTCACCAAAAGGCTGGTGGTGATGTAAATCTTTTCAACCCTGACAGGTTTTAGAAACCTGTCAGGGTTTAGGTTTACGAAAATCAATATCTTTGCCCATCAAATTGCAGCGAAAAATGATTTTGCACCGGATTATCCTTTTTACTTTCCTGTTCGCTATTTACTTACCCATAAAATCACAGGATAAAACGATTACCTATCTTTGGGATGCTTCCTACGAATTCAAGGATGTTGAGATAGAAATTCATCATTTAAAAGCCAATTTAAACATTAAACCTTACGACACCCTGGTAAAAGGCGAAGCTGAGTTTACGTTTACGACTCTGCGCGAACAAATTGATTCGCTTGTTTTTGACGCACGGGAACTACAAATTGACTGGATTAAGATTGATGGCCAGGAGGCGAAATTTTTTCTCCGAAAAAACAACCTGCTGGTTTATCCTCCTGCCAAACTTGGATGGCAAACCGAACATAAAATTTTATTTAAATACAGTTCAAAACCCACTGACGGCCTTTACTTTGTCGGCTGGAACGATCCTCAGCAAATCAAACGGAAGCAAATCTGGGCACACCGGCCCAACCACTGGCTACCCTATGCTGCAGCAGTTTTAACCGTTGAAATGGCAGTCACAGTGCCTGAAGACCTGAAAGTCTTTTCAAACGGCGTGCGCGTGGATGTTGTGACCAATAAAGACAACACTAAAACGTGGTACTACCGGATGAACCGACCACATCCCTTCTTCTCTACATGCCTCGTTATTGGCGATTACAATTACAAAAACCTTAAAACCAAGCGTGGATTACCCGTTGAGCTCTGGTATTATCCGGACTGGGAAGACCATTTCGATCATGCGTACAAGTACCAGCTTGAGATGTTTGATTTTTTTGAAAAGGAATTCGGGTTTGAATATCCCTATGAACTTTACCGCCAGGCGCCGGTGATTGACTATATGTATGGAGCCATGGAAACTACCACTGCTACCGTATTTGGAGATTACCTGATGGTAGATGGACGGGGATTTCTCGGAAGAAATTATGTGAATGTGAACTCCCACGAGTTGGCCCATCAATGGTTTGGCAATTATATCTCCCACCTCAAGCATAAGGATGTCTGGTTAACAGAGAGTTTTGCAACCTATTGGGCAAAAAAATTTGAACAGCACATTTTCGGTGAAGATTATTACCAGTGGGAGCGCCACAAAGAACTGGAGGATACCTACCGGGCTGCACTGTCGAACAATTTCGGGGTGGGGCATGGGCGCGGTGGACGGGAACGCTGGTATCCAAAAGGCTCGCTGGTGATGGATATGCTCAGGGATGTACTTGGTGAAAATGAGTTTAGGGCCACGATCGGGTATTACCTTGAAAGTTATCCCTACCAGACTGCCGAAACCAGTGACTTTTTGCAAGCCATCCGCAAAACAACAGGCCGGTCGCTCGAATGGTTTTTTGAGCAATGGATTTATCGTGGAGGTGAGCCTCAGTATGAAGTAAGTTATGAGCAGGTGAACAAGATTGTTGGAAGAGAAACCCGCATCAAAGTGGAACAAATGCATCCGACTGATCAGTTGATAGGGCTTTTCAAAATGCCCGTCTGGTTCGAAGTGTATTACTCCGATTCTACCACAGGTAAAAAAATGCAGTGGATTGAGAAAAAAACCGAAATCGTTTCCATCCCGAATCCAGGTAACAAACAGGTTGATTTTGTGCTTTTTGATCCCAACCGCAAGGTGTTGAAAAAGGTGAAATTTTCCCGGACATACGATGAACTTATCGCACAAGCCGCCAGAGCAAAAAACATGATTGACCGATACGATGCGTTGGTGGCGTTAAGGCCAATCACTGTTGAACAGAAGAAGAAACACCTGCTGAATATCTATGAGCAAGAAACTTTTCACCTGACCAAAGGCGAAATCATTGCACAGCTTGCCGCTCAAACGGATAGCGATATTGAGCAACTAATTGCCAAAGCCATCAACGATCCGGACGACAAAGTCAGGCTGGCTGTGCTTCAACAGGTGAAGATCATACCTGAATCCCTGCGCGAAGAATATGAAAAGTTACTCAAAGATAAATCTTACCTAAACACAGAGCTGGCGCTGGAAAACCTGTGTCACTCTTTCCCTGAAAAATATGGCAAATACCTCGATCAGACCCAGGATGAAACCGGATGGCGAGGGAGAAACATACGCATCAAATGGCTTGAAATTGCCATTAGCAGGGGTGGTTGGGCTTTCGAACCGGAATTGAAAAATTACACCTCATCCAGCTACGAATTTGAAACCCGGATCAATTCGATGGAAGCATTGACGCGTCTTAACCTGTTAGACGAAAAAGTGACTTCAAATATGATGGAAGGACTTTTTCACTGGAATTTCAAAATTAGAAATGCTGCAAAGGAAAGTTTGATTTACTTTTACAGGCAAAATGATTTTCGAAAAATCATACACCAGGCGATGGAGTCTGAACTCTTCTCTAGTGAACAAAAAGCACTGATGAAAAGTTACTTTGAAAATTAAGCACTAATCTCAACTTTAGATAATTATCTTAATCTTAACTATTATTCAAATTCTAAACAAACGCTGACCATGAAAACGAGTTTACTTGTCCTGCTTGCCTCATTTATCATTACTGCAATGAATGCCCAGGTTTATCCTGATAAATATTTCGTTGCTTTTACCGACAAAAACAATTCACCCTACTCAATTGAGAACCCTGAAGCCTACCTGTCACCAAGGGCTATCGAGCGTAGAAACAGGTTCAATATTCCAATTGATGTTCACGATCTGCCGGTAAACCCGCAATACCTTCAGGAGGTTGCAAACATTGGCGTTCAACTCATCAATCCTACGAAATGGATGAATGGGGTTACTATTTATACCACTGATCCTTCAAAAATCACCCAGATTGAAGCATTACCTTTTGTTCAGAGTGTTTACAAAGCATCAAAGGCGCCCGCCGTACATCCTAAAACCAGGTTCGACCAGGAGGTCTCCCTTAACAAACCCGGTCAGGCTAGCGAACTGATTGAGCCATCAGGCAGCATATTGAAATCTGCAAAAAAGATCCTATCTCTTAATTATGGTCTGGGTTATGACCAGATTAACCAAATCAATGGAATACCTCTGCACGATGATGGCTTCCAGGGGCAGGGGATGATCATTGCTGTTCTTGATGGAGGATTTTCATCCACTAACCAAATGGCGGCATTTGACTCTTTGTATATGAATGGAAGAATCCTTGGTACAAGAGACTTCGTCAGCGGTGGAGAAAATGTTTATCAGGGAAGTGCTCATGGTACTGCAGTTCTTTCGACCATGGGGGCCAACTTGCCCGGAGAACTTATCGGAACAGCGCCTCAAGCCAGCTATTATCTGATCAGAACTGAAGACACCGGTTCGGAATACATCATCGAAGAGTACAACTGGGCTTCCGGCGCCGAGTATGCTGACAGTGTAGGTGCAGACATTATCAATTCCTCCTTGGGTTACATTGATTTTGATGACCCATCGCAAAACCATCTCTATTCCCACATGGACGGTAACACTGCACCCTCAACTATAGCGGCCGACCGAGCCATTAGCCGGGGGATGATCGCTGTGAACAGTGCCGGAAATTCGGGAAATTCATCAACATGGCCATGGATTGGTGCACCGGCAGATGGCGACAGCGTTTTTTCCATTGGTGCGGTGGATGTGAATGGCAATATCGCAGGATTTAGTTCTATCGGACCAACCTATGACGGAAGGCTGAAACCAAATGTTTCTGCACGCGGTTCATCAACCGTAATTGCTTCAACCAACGGTGGAACGGCAACTTCAAGCGGAACTTCTTTTTCTTCGCCAATCATTGCCGGAATGACAGCCTGCCTCTGGCAAATTGATCCAACAATCAGGAATACACAAATTCTTGAAGCCATTCAGAACACCGGAAACTACGCTTTCAATCCTAATTATCAATACGGTTATGGCATCCCGGACTATAATCAAGCCAGGGCGGTACTTACAACAATTAACCAGGGACTTGCAGAAAATCCGGGAGAAATGAGTGTTTTCCCCAATCCTTTTGAGGATAGAATAAATATAGTTTACAATTCTCTGGATACACAGAAGGTGTTTATCGAGATTTACGACCTGGTAGGTAAAAAAGTGTATTCGCAAGAATCGAAGCCGCTGAAATTCGGACATAATTATTTTGAAGTATCTAACCTGAGTAGTCTAAGAAAAGGAATTTACATGGTCAGTATTTATGTTGATGAAAAAATGGCTACTCAGAAAATTGTGAAATTGAATGACTAAACCGTCATCATCCAAATTCTTTCGATTTATTAGCTGAAATAGCTAACCTCATTGCCAGGATTAGGGAGTAACGAAAAACTTACATAGTATCGCCATTCCAACCCCAAAGATTGCACTGTACATCGGTAAATTCGATGAACATACGGGATTTGGATACACCGGTCTCTTTTTCGAGAAACTCCATTATTTTCATTGTAATATCACCTGTTTTTTCCCCGGTTAACCCAATGCTTTTCAATTCAATGTAAAGTGCAGGTTCTTCGTTTGTCGAAAAAATCAATGATGAATTGGGATGAAAAATCACCATCACGTACTTTTCGCTCTTGCCAAGAATCAATGCGATTTCTTTTGAAGCTTTTTTTATAAACAATTCCCTGTCTGAAACATCAATATTGGAGACGATTTTAAATAATGGCATGATGTATAAAATTTGAAATTAATATTCAATGATTTAAATTGCCAACGCCCAGCATCCAACCTCTCAACTCCTCAACGTCCAACTATTTCCTGCCGCTTGTCTACCTGCATTTTTCAGTCCTGTCACTCATGTTCTCGCGACCAAATTCCTCCGCAGCAATCCAATCTTCACATGACTTGTTACGATCACCTAAATAGAACCAACACAAGCCCCGATTGTAATAGGCATCGGCATAGTCATTTTTTATTTCAATTGCTTTTGTAAAATATTCGATAGCAGTTTGATAAGCCTTGTAATTTTGATGAATGACACCAATGTAAAACCAGGCCTCCTGGTTTTTCGGATCAAGACGGGCCGCTTTTTCAAAATCCTGCATGGCTTCATTCAACTGCATCCGGTAAAGTTTCGCCACACCATTCCTAACCGTTTTTCGGGATTCTATTTCATGATCTGTGCACTGAACAAAAGCAAAAAGCAATATCAATCCAATAACCTTTAATATTACCGGAGTTTTTGGTTTATAGTGATTCATCATTAGAAATTATTTATCTGTTCATCTGATTCAACACCGCCTGGTATTCACGCGCGTAGATGAGGTGCTGATTGTAATTGGTTGAAAAACGGTGATACCCTGACATATCAGGACTGGCAACAAAAAACATGTAATTGTGCTTTTCAGTGTTGAGCACAGCATCTATACTCGAAATGGAAGGCATGCAGATTGGCCCTGGCGGCAGACCGACATGAATGTATGTATTATAAGGTGAATCAATTTGCGTATGAACTCTCAATACACGGTTGAGTGCGACACCGGTTTGCAGATAAACGGCGTAAACAGTTGTTGGATCGGCTTGCAACTTCCATCCCCTCCGCAGGCGATTGAGATACACGCCTGCAATCCTCGCTTTTTCATCGTTTTTGTTGGTTTCCTTTTCTACAATGGAGGCAATGATCGAAACATCTTTCTGGGTCAGGTCGTGTAATTCAGCTTTTAACTTTCGCTCAGTGGTCCAGAATTTATTGTACTCGTTGTACATCCGATCAAAAAAGCCCTCAGCTGAGGTGTTCCAGTAAAACTCGTAAGTGTTGGGAATAAAAATCGCAGGAGCTGACACTATTGTTAACCCAAATTTGGTCAGGTATTTTTCGTCATTAAAGAGTTTCATGATTGAGGCTGAATCTGCTTCCAGCTGTTTCGAAACCGCTCCAGCCAGTTGGGCAGGGAAGGTGATATTGTTGAAAATCACATTGAGTGGTTTCTGCTTGCCTGACCTAAGCATGTTGATGATTTCATCATTACTCATTCCCGGTTTGAATTCATATCTGCCGGGATAAACATGCCGGTGCAGGTTTTTGCGGTTTGCAAGCCACTTAAATGTACTTATGTTAATAAGTAACCCTGAATTTTCAACATTGAGCAAAAGGTCGTTGTAAGCAGAACCGGTTTTGACATATAAATAACCAGACTGATTTGCAGGTAAAGCTACATTGTTGCCAAATAAAGTCTTGTAAAAAATGTAGCCGGCTAATGCAACAGCCAGTATAACAATGGAAGCTATTGTAACCGTGATCCAAAGAAGCAGTTTTGTTCTTTTCCTTTTCATTGCCAGGAAACTTACGATTTGATCAATTGATACATATTTTCATCAGTCCAATGGTTGTTTATGAGCAACCAGTTTTTCCTGGTTCCGATCAGTTCAAACCCTTTTTTTGTAAAAAGTTGAATACTTTCGCTGTTGTCAGGTGTAATATTGCAAAAAACCTGATTTACCATTAATGTATTAAAACAGTAGTCAATCAGCAGGTTCAGCGCTTCGGAGGCTTTTCCTTTATTTCTTTCACTTTCAAGTATAAAAATCCCAATTCCGACCCTTCTGTGCATGGGTTCAAAATCAAATAGATCTGCAGTGCCGATTGTCTGCCCGCTGAATGAATCATCAATCATAAACCTGAGTTGTCTTGTATTGAAAATATCAAGGTGTGAGTTGAGAACGTATTGTTCGAGAACAAACCTGGAAAGTGGTGCAATAGTATTGCTGATATGCCAGATCCTCTGATCATTCTCCCATTCATACAACAGATCAACATCTGAAGGTTCCAGCGCACGAAGTTTAATTTTTTGTCCTGCTTTCATAAAGCTAAAATGGTTACGAACGAATCTTGCAGATTGTAATGTTTTAGAATTGAATTTTCCCTTCAAAAACCCTTTCGGCAGGTCCCTCAAGCCAAATGTTGCTGAAATAATGATCTACTGCATTAAAATGAACTTTTAGTTGTCCACCGGGAGCATGAATTAATAACGGTGAATCAGTCATAAAACCATTTGAATACACAGCCAAAGCCATAGCAATAGCACCTGTCCCGCATGAAAGCGTTTCATTTTCAACACCGCGCTCGTAAGTACGACCATGAACATCTCCACTTTTCAACTCAACAAAATTCACATTTACCCCGTCAGTGCCCCATTTGCTCATTGTTCTTATTTTTCTCCCTTCGGCATTCACATCCAGGTCATTTACATTTTCAATAAAACGAACCAGGTGAGGAGAACCTGTGTCAAGAAAAAAGCCTTCGTCGAATTTTTGAATATTAACCACATCACTCATTTTGAGTTTAACGACTACTGATGTATCATATTCCGACAAAATTACAGCTACATGCCTCCCGTCAGCAGCAATAAAATTTGCATCACTTTTAACTAAACCGAGGAATCGCGCAAATGCAACACAGCACCTTCCACCGTTGCCGCACATCGTTGCTTCGCGACCATCAGAATTAAAATACCGCATCCTGAAATCAGCTTCGGGATGATGCTCAAGTAAAATAAGTCCATCGGCTCCAATTCCAAAAAAACGATGACATAATTTCGTTATCGTTGTCGCTTCCGGATTAAAAAATCTCTCCCGGTTGTCAATCATGATAAAATCATTCCCGGCGCCGTGATATTTGTAAAACTTGAGTTCCATTGTTTTAGAATCTGGCTGCAAAACTAATAATTTCGGAGGTGATGTTGGAAAATTTAGTTAATGATTTGAATTTCAAATTTATTCGAAATTCATTGCAGCTTCAATGTTCTCACTTTTCAGGATGAAAGAAATTGTTAACCGAATTAAGTGTTTCATTTTTAACTTTATTAAAACTTTTTCAGTAAAGTGTGGTTTAAATTTTGTTCAAGCCGGACAAACTTTAAAAAACTAAATATTATGAAAAGGTTCGCATCATTAATTTTGGTAGCAATGATTGGAGGGCTTTTCTCCATTGTAATTTACAAATTTTTTGAAAAGGAAGAGGCGCCAAAGACTGTTTACATGACCTCTCAGGAAGGAATCGCTCCTGTCAACACGCCTGGTTATCTTGCAAATTATCCGGTGCCGGAAAATGTTCCTGATTTCGTTGAGGCTGCCGATATGACAGTGCATGCGGTAGTGCATATTAAAACTGAAGTGAGCAGACGAAACTCTGTTTACGATGAGTTTTTCTATGAATTTTTCGGGATGCCGCGTCAGCAAAATCAACCGCTTGTTGCAACAGGTTCAGGGGTAATAATTACCAGCGACGGATATATTGTTACTAACAACCATGTTGTTCAGAATGCCATCAGGTTGGAGGTTACACTCAACGACAAGCGTTCCTATGAAGCAAGTATCATTGGTACAGATCCTTCCACTGACCTTGCCCTTATCAAGGTTGAAGCATTAAATCTGCCCTATTTGCCCTATGGAGATTCTGATGCAATAAGGGTTGGCGAATGGGTGCTTGCTGTAGGGAACCCTTTTAACCTGACCTCAACAGTCACAGCCGGCATCGTTAGTGCTAAAGCAAGAGATATCAATATTCTCGGAACTGCCGGCGCAATTGAGTCTTTTATTCAAACTGATGCTCCTGTAAACAGGGGTAATAGCGGTGGCGCCCTTGTAAATACAAGAGGTGAACTGATAGGGATCAACGCAGCCATTGCTTCCAACACCGGAAGCTATGCCGGTTATTCCTTTGCTATACCCGTAAACATTGTTAAAAAAGTAGTCACCGATTTCATTACATTTGGTGAACTCCAACGGGCATATATTGGGGTGACCATTCGTGACATTGACAGTCAGTTTGCAAAAGAAATTGGACTGGAATCCCCTCAGGGCATTTATGTTGTCTCGGTTGTGGAAAACAGTTCGGCTAACGACGCTGATATCCGTGCTGAAGATATCATTCTTGAAATTGATGGCAGATCAATCAACTCAGTCTCCAGTCTGCTCGAATCAATCGGTCAGCGTAACCCGGGTGATCGTGTGATGGTTAAACTCAAACGCGGCAACAAAGTAATAGATAAAGAAGTTCTCCTGAAAAACAAGGATAACTCAACCGATATAATTGCAAAGAAGGATCAACGCGACCTCACTGCATTAGGCGCAACTTTTGAGCAGGTGAGTACCGATGAATTAAGCAGGCTTGGAATTGAGCATGGCGTTCAGGTCAAAACCATACGTAGGGGAGAGCTATTGAACAAAGGTGTAAGAGAAGGGTTTATTATCACACACATTGATAAGGCGCCAGTGAAAACCACCGACGATATTGTTAAATTAACAGAAGGCAAACGCGGAGGGGTATTAATCGAAGGTGTTTATCCCAATGGCAAAAGATCTTATTATGCTTTAGGTCTTTAAATTACTTGACAAAACTTATTATTTGTTATATTTTTGCTAAAAATTTTCGTAAACAATCCTGCAACCAATACTTGCCGGATTGTTTACCGAAATTAATATTTCGTTAAATTAAAATACAATAATTCTAACCGCCATTAGTTAGATTGAAGCTAATACCGGTAGGTCTAATCAAACAGCAAATTATCGAAGGAACTTTTTACTAATAAAACAAGGAAGGTTTAATGAGACAGTTAAAGATCACAAAGTCGATCACAAATCGTGAAACGGCTTCTCTTGACAAGTATCTTCAGGATATTGGAAGGGAGGAGTTGATAACCGCTGAGGAGGAAGTTTTACTAGCGCAGCGTATCAAACAGGGCGACCAGACAGCGCTTGAAAAACTCACCAAAGCAAATTTACGTTTTGTGGTTTCAGTTGCTAAACAGTATCAAAATCAAGGACTTAGTCTTCCTGATCTTATCAATGAAGGAAATCTTGGTTTGATTAAGGCGGCACAGCGATTCGACGAAACACGTGGATTTAAGTTTATTTCTTATGCCGTTTGGTGGATCCGCCAATCTATTCTGCAGGCACTGGCTGAACAATCAAGGATTGTCAGACTTCCTCTCAATCAGGTGGGTTCACTTAACAGGATACGGAAAGAATCGTCAAAGCTGGAACAAAAATTTGAAAGACCCCCATCAGCCGACGAAATCGCTCAATCACTTGATCTGCCCGAAAACAAGGTGGATAACGTGTTGAAAATTACTACCCGCACTGTTTCTATGGACGCCCCATTGACGCAGGATGAAGACATGAGCCTCCTTGATGTTTATGTCTCGGACGACAATCCAACTACCGACAGAGAACTGATGAAAGAATCGCTGGCACGTGAGATCCAACGCTCGTTGGCCACGCTTACCAAGAAAGAGCGAGATGTCATCAATCTTTACTACGGAATTGGTATGAACCACGGACTGACTTTGGATGAAATCGCTATGAAATTTGACCTGACCCGCGAGCGCGTCCGTCAAATCAAAGAAAAAGCCATTCGCAGGCTTAAACACACTTCAAGAAGTAAACTACTCAAAGCTTATTTAGGTCAATAGTAGTTGTTTCGAAATAAATAAAGAAGCCCGGCAGTGATGCTGGGTTTTTTTGTTGGATGCCAGTCTATCTAAGCAGGGTAGGAAAGCCCCGCCGCAAAGATGAAGGTTGTTCAGCAAGACATTAAAAAAATTGGATTAACCATTTGCATACCCAATGCATTATTACTCTGCGGTTCTTTGTATCTTCTTTGCTGAACCCTGGTGCAACAGAGAGCTGCAAAGCAACAAACCTGTTAACCAATCTTTATATTCCAACCTTTATTGGTTATTGAAGCAAACGTATTGTCGCCTAATAGCATGAATAAAAAATTTTCAAAATCTCCCAAAACTGTAACATTCGCTATTCCCGTTTGTCTTAGTATCAAAACAACAAAAGTTGAATACACCGGTGAAAGAATTGGATCACGAACTGATAGAGGCTTGTCGGAGTAATGACCGTGGTGCACAGGTCAGAATTTATGAAATGTTCTCTAATACAATTTTCAATACCTGCGTGAGAATTGTTGACAACAGCGCTGATGCGGAGGATTTGATGCAGGAATCGTTCATTGAAGCTTTCAGGAAAATTGAGACGTTCAGGGGTGAAGGAGAATTTATTGGCTGGTTGAAACGGATTGCCATCAACAACTCAATTAACTTCATCCGGAAACATAAAAAGCTGGTGAGTTTAGATGAATCAAATCTTGATATTCCAGATCCTTACGCTGGAGAAGAGGAAATATCGGAAAACATTTTTTGTCAACTCGAAGAAATCAAAAGCGCGATGGACCAGCTGAAAGCAAACTACAAAATCGTCCTTTCGCTGCACTTGCTCGAAGGATATGATCATGACGAAATTGCTGAAATACTTGGAACCAGTAATGGGAATGTGCGCACCAGGTATTCAAGGGCAAAACAAAAGCTATTGCAAATCATTATGCATTCAAGAAATTAGATACTTAAAATCAAAAAAATAAATATTATGTCATTTTTAGAAAAGAAAATACGGGAAAATACAGGCTTCTTCGATGACAGGCAACCACCTGAAGGTCATCGGCAGCGGTTTCTTGAAAAGCTCGATCAAGTGACACGTGTTGAGGAGAAATCTGACCGGTACTTCAGTATTTTTAAAATTGCAGCTGTTGCGATGATTTTTGTTACAGCGTCATGGTTACTACTGTCGAAAAATCAAATGATTAGTTTCCTGTCAAACCAGGGTAGCCATGTGCTTTTGGAAGTTATAAAAATTGAATTTTCCGAAGAACTTAAAACCACCTTTGCCTATTATGATTCACAGGCTGAACCAAGAATTGATCAGATCAGTGAGTTTGCGCTAAATGATGAAGAGGCAGCACGAATTAAAGAGTTGGCAATGGAGAAATTGCAAAATATTGACGCTGACATGGCTGCTATTGAAAAAGAATACATGACAAACCCAGGCAACAAAAAGTTGGAAGCAGCCCTTATTAACCATAAGCGTCAAAAGGCTGAAATCATGGAAACCATACTGAAACAGTTAAACGCAGCCATACCATCGGTAAATAATAAAACAACAACAGATAAAAATTTGTAAAAAATGAAAACAATAAAATTTTTAACCACAATGATGCTTACGATCAGCTTCATGATCACAGGCGGAAACCTGATGGCACAGAAAACAATAGAAAAAGTGCTTGCAGAGAAACAATTTAAGGTAGTGGATAATGCCACGCTACAAATTGACCACAAATATGGTAAAATTGTTTGTAAAAATCATGATTTGAACACTATCTACATTAAAGTTACGGCAAGCCTTGAAACAAAAGCCCAGGATAAAGCTGAGCAGATATTTGAAAGAATTGACCTGAGCATTACTGGCGATGAACTTAAAGTAAAAGTGAACTGTGAATTAAGTGACAAGATCGTCAGCAAAAATGATAATCTGACGGTGGATATAGAGATATTTTTACCTCAAACCATCAACCTGGAAATTAACCAAATGTTTGGTAACACATACATTGAAAACGCCAGTGGCCGGGTTTCAGTAAACAACCGGTATGGATCTTTCCAGGCAAATGAAATGGTAAACAGCGACAATGATATTAAGGTTAGTTTCGGTAATGCTACCATCGGGGCTATCGAAGGTGGTGTAACCAAAATATCCTATGGAGATTTGACCATCAAAAAAGCTGGTCACATTGAACTTGCTGCAGAATATTCCAATACCAGGGTTACAGAGGCTTTGAGTATATTGGCCCAAAACGAAGGAGGAAGTCTGAAAATCGGAACCATTGACATTTGTGTCCTAAATTCTAAATTTTCTGATAATGAAGTGGGTACATTGAACCAATCAATAAAAGCAAAGTCAGAGTACGGCTCACTAAAGGTTGAAAACATAGCAGCCAGTTTCTCCTCCGTTGACCTTACAAATAGTTTTGGAAGCAGCACCCTTGTTTTTGACAATAAAGCCGGATTCAATTTAGAAGCAGAGATGAGTTTTTGTGATTTGAAATACCCGGAAAATAAGGCCAATTTATCAGAGAAGGTGACAACAGCATTTAAAAGTAATTACAAAGGTAAGTTGGGATCTGCCGTCAACCCTGGCGCTTCCGTTTTTATCAAAAGCAGTTATGGTAACGTTGATATCAAATTTGAATAGTAATTCATACAAAATAAATAATTTAAAACTTTAGAAAATGAAAAGCACAAAATTTAACCTGGCATCAATACTTGCAACCATGCTTGTATTCATTAGCTTAACTGCTCATGCTCAATTTTTTGGTGTTACTGGTAGTGGAAATGTTGTGAAACAGGAGCGTAATGTAGGTGATTTTTCCACAATAAAGATACTGGGATCAGCGGATGTAATTGTGACACAAGGCGACCGGACAGTGGTTCAGGTGCAGGCTGACGACAATTTGCTTGAAAACATCATCACCAAAGTCAAAGGCGATGCACTGATAGTCGAAACTGAAGGGAGCATAAGGAATTACAAAAAATTTGAAGTACTGGTAACCTTGAGCCGGCTGGATGGAATCGAAATCAATGGTTCTGGCGATTTGGAATCGGAAGGAGTAATTAAAGGGAACAGCCTGTCAATTTCTATCAACGGTTCCGGAGATGTAGAACTGGAGCTTAATTATAACCACCTTGAGGCACAGGTCAACGGTTCCGGAGATATTGAAATTTCAGGAATTACAGGCGATCTCGAACTGGATGTCATGGGCTCAGGTGATTTTTCTGCATCCGAATTGCGATTGAACACATGCAATTTGAGCATATTCGGTTCAGGTGATGTCAAACTGAATGGCAGTGCCAGCAGCGTTTCAGTCGATGTGTCTGCTTCAGGAGATGTGAACCTGTACAATCTTTCAGCACAGGATGTGGAAGTCAGCAACAACGGGTCCGGAGATGTTATTGTTTCCGTTTCCGGTAAACTAAAGGCAAGATTGATGGGCTCGGGTGATTTGACCTACCGTGGTACGCCAACAGGTGTAGATGTTTCATCATTAGGCTCCGGCTCGGTATACAAAAAATAAATAAATCAAACAATAAAGTCATGAAAATTAGGAAGTTTTCAATTAACCTGGCACTCCTGTTCATACCACTCATTATGATCAGCAGTTGTCAGTATGGAGTTGGAGTTGAAGGAAACGGGCAGATCACCAGCGAGACCAGAACCGTTAAATCATTTGACCAAATGGAAGTCTCAGGAGGGTTCAGTGTAATTCTTACTCAAGGACCCACGGAAGGTGTTGTGGTGGAAGCCGATGAAAATCTGATGGATTTAATTTCAACAGAGGTCATGGGAGGCGTTTTGGAGATTAAATCCAGGGAAAATATCAGAGGCTCAAGAGACATCAAAATCTTTGTTTCAATGGTTAATTTATCACGAATCAAACTATCAGGCGCAGTGGATTTAAGCAGTGAAAATCAATTGAATCTCGAACACTTGTCTGTCAGAGGCAGCGGCGCCTCAACCTTAACTCTTAACCTAAATGTTAACAGTCTGGATGCAGAGTTATCAGGAGCCAACAACGTTACACTTGCAGGACAAGCGACCAGTTTTACAGCAAAGTTAACTGGTGCGTCCGACCTGAAGGCATTTGAGTTTGATGTGAATAACCTCGAAATTAAAGTTACAGGTGCTGGTGATGCGAGGGTTTCAGCCATTGAATCACTTAAGGTTAACATATCAGGCGCCGGATCTGTGACCTATCAGGGAGATCCGTCAATCGAGCAAACCATTTCAGGCGCCGGCAGTTTATCGAAAAAACAATAGAAGGTTACAAAAATTGCTTTTTGGATATCTATCGTGACCCAGGATTATGTAAAGGTTGTAAATTTTTATCTTCTCCAAAAATCAACGGCAATGTAATAAGGGCTTTTAAATTCCGGCAACCGGACAAGTTCATAATCATTGTCAGTATAAGGGTTTTCATTCTCAATAAAATCAAACCTTAATGAAACCCTTTTCCCCGCCTCGCCATAAACCCAGGTTTCGATATTGGTTCTTCGAAAAACCTGTTTTGGAGGGCCGAACACAATGTAGGTCATTCCCCTGTCGGTCTTCCATCCTTCTTTGTAAGAGGCAAAATGCAGGTTGGCAGTTTCAACACGGTCATAATATGATGCTATCAGTTCAATGGCACGCTTTTCATTTCCGGCTGTCTCAATCCAGAATTTGTCGACAGCTGTTTTTGGATCATCACTCCCCGTGAGTTTCCTGAACTCCTCAGTCGAAGTAAGATAGCGCAGCGGCAATGGAAGCAGGCTGGGGTCAGTAATCATCGGATAATCGTCATGAAACCTGAAAACTGCTAATCCGCTCCGCAAAAGAGTATCTGTACGGAAATAAAAAATTCCTTCTTTTCCATATTGTAAAAGCTCCGTTGTTCCATTATTTAAAGCAACATTAAATGATTCCTTTGGTTTAAGATTATATACCGGAGGGTGCTCCAACGAAAAAGGTGGACGGGCAGCAGGAAAATCCCCGGAAAAGTATTGAACAAAAAGATTGTCGATCTCTTTTTTAGCTGATATAATCCGGAACTTTGTCTTCCAACCCAGCCAATCCTCAAAAACTACTTCGTTCATTTCATCAACCACAAGGAAATTTTGTGCATTTAATTGATCATTCTTAGTTATGTGAATTGGATAGATAAGGGCGCTCTCTGTGTTAAGATCAGTAAACCTGAGCTCCATTACATAATTTTGAGAAAATACTGCTTTAAACGGGAAATTGTAAACAAGGGAAAGTTTGTTTTGATAATAAAGTGAATCGTACAAGAAAAATGTGCCACTGTCGAGCACCACATTGGCTTCATAATTCTGGAATAATTTGTAAGAAAAAGAGTATTCAGCTGTATGATATGCCCCACCCGGTTTTATTGCGTAGCGCAGGCTCGAAGGTAAGTAGCGGACGAAAATACGCGAAACACTGTCAGCTTCGTGAAAAACTTTTATTCCAGTAATGTCCGGTCCTTCATGTTCCTGGTACAATGCTGAAAAATTAACAATGGTGATCTGGTTACTAACCTTACATCCAACGACAATTAATGTAAAAGCAAGCAAAAATGCAGGGAGGAGCTTAGTGAACGTTCTTATCATTTCCTGGTGTATTAAATTTTTCAGTAAAAATAGCAACAATTCCATAAACTGGCTTCCTTGAAAAAAAAGAGTAAATTTACACGCGTTAACATTAGAATAAAATTCGGTTGAAATGTCTAAAATAAATCACTGGATGATCACTTTTGTATTTTCACTGGTTTTCAACGGTTTTGCCAGTGCTCAGTACTTTGAGCTGAAGCCTGCCCAAAATTTCGGAGGGAAGCAACAGCTTAATGATTATATTGCAGAGGAGATGGTTTATCCTGAAAAGGCAATGAAAGATAAAACTGAAGGAACTGTCATGATAACATGCATTGTAACCAAGGATGGAGATACGAAGGATATCAGGGTTAGCAACCCGGCGAGCCCTGAACTTGATGCAGAGGCGCTGCGTATATTTAGTCATTTACTTTGGGAACCTTCCGTTTACCGTGGAATGAATTTGGATTCTGAAGCTATGATTGAAATCGATTTCAAAATAAAGAAGTACCTAAGGGCGGTAAAGAAGAGAGGATACGAAAAGATTAAGTATCCTTATGAGCCGGTGGATACGACTTTGATCGTTTACAAGACCGGGCAACTCAACAAACCTCCAAAACCAGTCTTTGAAAAGCCTGGAATGCGTTTCGGTAACTTCATCAGTGAAAACATGGTTTATCCACAAGCTGCATTAAGCCAGGAGATTATGGGAACTGTAGCGTTATTTTTTGTTGTCGAACCATCAGGCAGGGTATCCAATATTAAAGTTGATAAAAGTGTGGGCGGAGGATGTAATGAGGAAGCCATCAGGCTGTTGAAACTCATGAAGTGGGAGCCGGGTATCTCAGAAGACAAGGCAGTTCGAACCGAAATGATATTACATCTCACTTTCAACCTTGCTGATTACGAAAATCTTCGTTACATACCTGCCAGCAATAATAACCAGTTCTAAAACCAGGATGAGAAAAATCGGTTTACTTTCCGACACGCACAGCAGTTTACCGAAACAGGCGTTTGATTTTTTCACTCAATGTGATGAAATATGGCACGCTGGTGATATCGGTTCTGTAAGATTAGCCGACGAAATCAATGCGTTCAGACCTTTAAGGGCTGTTTATGGAAACATTGACGGCCTGGAAATCAGGATGATTTACCCTGAAGTCGCCATTTTTACAATCGAAAAAGTTAAAGTGGTAATGATGCATATCGGAGGCTATCCCGGAAGGTGGGAGAGAAAGGCAAAAGAGGTGATCCTCAGCGAAAAACCTCACCTGTTTATAACGGGTCATTCTCACATTTTAAAAGTGATTTTCGATCCTGCTTACCAGCTTTTACATGTCAATCCGGGTGCAGCCGGAAATTCAGGCCTTCATCAGAAAATAACTTTAGTCAGGTTTGAAATCAATCAGGATAAAATCGGGAACCTTGAGATTTTCGAAAAAGACCGATAAAAATTATGATTCCACTGTTGATCTAATCATCCATCAACAACCTCTCAAGTAATTCCAGTGTATTTTGATAGATCCCGGGAGCAAAACTTTCGCGGGGGCCAGCAATATTTAAATGCTTGATATTGTGCTGTACCAGCCATCTTTTAAATTTTCCAGGATCGTTGTTTTTATTTCCAATCATCCATACAAATAAAGGTTTTTCGTACAATCTTGCAAAATCCTGTGTCATCAGTGTTCCCTGGTCCATTTCATCGAAAATGATGATGAATGTTCCGTCGCAATCAATTACATTGAGTTCGGTTCGCAAGATAGGATTAGAAGAATACACCTGTCGCAGGGGGTACCTGAAATTGATTGGCCCGTCTTCGGCGCCCCTGTTTTGAGGGCACCAGCCTGTACAATTGATATCATTACACAAGGCAAAATCCAGTGCAGCGCGATCAACACCGGTTTGACCCCCAGAATGAATGACCACGTTATTTCTTGGAAATTTCACTGATGAAGTCTCTTTGTGATTTTAACAGGTTGATTGAGTAAAGGAGCAGGTTTTTCGTTTCGGCCAAAAGATCAAAATAGAGCAAACTGGTGCGGGTGTGCAACTGTTTTTCTTTCAAACGTTTTACCTGGTTTTTACGGCTTTCAGCAATCAGTTGAAGCAGTTCCTGTTGTTTTAGAATAATCTGATCAAGATCGCTGTACTTTTTCGACTTGATCTTATTATTGATTTCGCTGTAGAGCAAAGAAATTCCCTCATAAATTGCATTGAATTCCTGCAATTGAAATTCATCTAAACCAGTGTGATTGTTGTCAATATGCTCATAAGCAGGATTGGTCATATAATTTAGACAGTGGGCAATTTCACGCAGGTAGTCTACACTCTGTACATAATAATGTCCGGTATCAATCTGGTCAATCTGGAGATGAACAACAGTATCGCTCACATTATCCTTCAAACGTTTTGTTTTCTTGTTAAATTTCCTGATGTCTTTTTTCAATTCTTTCAGGATCATCCGGTCTTCCTGATGAAGACCTTTAATCAACTCTTCATAAAATCCGGGAACTTTTTCAAGGGTGCTTACTGTGTGCTTGATACATTTTTCAAAAACACTTGAGGCGCTTGTTATCTCTTCAATTTCAAGTTCTGCTGCGTCGGCAATTTTTTCTGATTGTGCTGATTTATGGGCACGATAGGTACGATAAATAAGCAAAATGACCAACAGGATCACGATTCCAATGGCGATCATTCCACCCCAGTAAATGATGCACGCGATGATAAATGAAACGGTAAATGCGACGATCGCAGTAAGAAACCAGCCACCAATCACTGAAAACACTCCCTGAATGCGGTATACAGCGCTGTCGCGACCCCATGCACGGTCGGACAGGGAAGTCCCCATAGCTACCATAAATGTTACATAGGTAGTGGATAATGGCAACTTTAAGGAAGTGCCCAAAGCAATAAGAACAGCAGCAACGACCAGGTTAACCGACGCCCTGATAACATCGAAGGATGCCATTTCCTTTGATGTGCCACTTTTCCGGATGCTTTTGGGGATTTGAAACCTTTTATCTATCCGGCTTCTTATCAAATCAGGAATGAACGACGAAAACGATTTGTTCAGTGCCAGTGTACCTCTGACTATGGTTCTTGATAAAGCAGAAGCACCAAAACGTTCATCTCCGCTTCCCTGCCTTGCCAAATTGACTGATGTATCAATGACAGATCTTGCTTTTTTCGAAAACCATAGGGTTATTACCATAACAAAGCCAGCGAAGAGCAAATAAAGTGTGCTGGTATGGATTGGCCTGGAAAGCGACCCCATAAAAAATGCATCGGGGTTAGCTCCGGGTGTAGCAATAAAAGTTTTATACGACTCATAGCCTGCAAGCGGTACTCCGATGAAATTGACAAGGTCATTACCGGCAAATGCAAATGCCAGGGCGAATGTACCGAACAGGACAATTACTTTTGGGATACTAACTTTGAACAACATGTTTAATAATTGCAAAATCAGGGTCCAACCAATAAAACCATATATGATAATGTGCATGGTATGTGTATCAAGCCATTGAGCCATAGCCTCGTTGATAAAGGATGCTCCTTTTGCTCCTTTTATTACCATAAAGTAAGTAATGGCTGTAATGGAAAGCCCACCCCAGATGGAGCCATAATATTTTAATGTTTTTTCATAACTAAACGTGAAAACAAGCCGTGCAAGAAATTGAACAATTGCTCCGATTGTAAAAGAAATGAAGACTGAAAGCAGAATTCCTGAAATAATGGCCAATGCTTTTGCAGAGTTGATATATCTGCCTAATTCGGCCATGCTTTCGGAAGATTGATAGATTTTGATGATGGAAACAGCTACCGCGGCGCCTAACAATTCAAAGACAATAGAAACCGTGGTTGAAGTGGGTAATCCAAAGGTATTGAACAAATCAAGAAGAATAATATCGGTAACCATCACAGCAAGGAAAATGACCATGATTTCGGAAAATGCAAATTCGCCTGGATGGAAAATGCCACTGCGCGCTACCTCCATCAGACCGCTCGAAAATGTTGCCCCAATAGCGACACCAAGGCTGGCGACAATCATAATAACATGCATCGGGGCTACTTTTGATCCAACCGCCGAGTTTAAAAAATTTACGGCATCATTGCTTACACCAACCACAAGGTCTGAAATTGCAAATGCTACAAGTACGATTACAATAATAAGATAAATATCCATTTTTTTACTATTTAAATTGTGTCTGTTTAATTAGCCGAATAGATTGAATAATTGACATTATAAACATGATCGCCGATTTTTTCGAGTAACCCGAGCATATCATTATAAAAGACTCCTGTCTGATAAGGGTATTCATTGTTTTTCAAGCCTTCGAGGTAAGCCTTCTTAAGTTGATTTCTCATTTCATTAATTTCTGATTCCATGATTTCAAATTTTTCAACATCCACTTTACCAAATTCAGCATTTAAATTCTGGATCATCAATTTAAGCGACGACTCGATCAGGTTCATCAATTTATCAAGGTTACTGCGAAGCCCGGGTGTAAACCACGCTGCTGCTTCATTTTTCCGGGATATGGTTAAAGACATCTGAAAGCACATGTCAGAAATGCTTTCGAGGTTATCAATAACCTTTAGCATAGAGCGAAGCCGTCGTGATCCTTTTTCGCTGAGGTTGTTTTGAAACATTCTGGTGATGAATCCAGCAATATGCAATTCCAGTTTATCAATTCCATCCTCATAATTTTGAATTGCTTTAAGTTTTTTACTGAATTTCCGTTCATTTTTTTCAACCAACAGTTCGGGTATCAGGTTGAAAATGCGTAGTGTATGAGACCCCATTAGGGCAATTTCCATCTTAACCTGAACTACAGAAAGTTCGGAAACTGAGATGATCCCAGAATCGATATACTTCAGCTCAAAATCCTCTTTGTTGCCATTAGGTAAAAGCTTGTTGCAAAAATTGTCAAATTGATTGAAAAAAGTAACTAAAAGCAAGGTGTTCAAAACGTTAAAAGAAGTGTGAAAAAGTGCAATCCCTACCGGAATGATCGCTTCAGATGGCCGATCGGTTGCAATTTGTAAAAACTTAATAGACTCATGTATTGCAGAAACCAGGAAACTAAATAAAATGAATGCCCAGATCACACCAATAACATTGAAAATCAGGTGAGCCAAAGCCGTTCTTTTTGCGGCACGATTAGCTACCATAGAGGCAATGACTGCCGTGAAAGTAGTTCCGATGTTTTCACCCAAAACCATGGCAAGAGCATCATCGAGAGAGAGCCAGCCCTGGGCAGCAAGCACCATAGTAAGTGCAATAGTGGCACTGGAAGACTGAAACATGATGGTGATGATTGTTCCAACTCCAATGAAAACCAGAGTATTGATAAATCGTGAAGCACTTAATGCATGAAGTACCTGAAACATCTTTGTTGTTTCATCAATCTGTGGAATGTGCTGCTTGAAAAGAAAAATTCCAATAAATAGAATTGCAAATCCCATGATGAACTCAGCCCGGAACCGATTCAGGTTTTTGGCCGATAGAAGAAGAGGTATTGAAAGGCCGATGAGCGGGAGTACAATCATGTAAAAGTCAAAACCACTGTTAATGCCTGCCAGACTCACGATCCAGGCAGTAACGGTTGTACCGATATTTGCTCCGAAGACTACGCCAAGTGATGATTTAAAGGAAATTAATCCGGCATTGACAAAACTAATCAGCATTACCGTAGTAGCTGAAGACGATTGAATAGTACCGGTGAGTAATGCACCGGCCAGAATACCTTTCCATGGGTTTGAAATTTTTCGGCTGAGCCAGTTACGAATCGTTGAACCGGCAAACTTTTGCAACGATTCGCTCATAACCTTCATTCCATATAGGAACAAGCCTATAGCACCAATTAATGTAAGTATCTGTATTACTGCCTGAAATATCGCTGTCATTCAGTTAACGGGCGTTTTTTTTCTGTTCAAAAAGTGGTGCAAAATACCAATTTTTTCAGGGATTGACTCATCTTGCTGAAAAAAAATTAATGATTTATTAATATCAGATGCTCCGGGATGGATTGATGAACCTATCCGCGCCAAATCAGGAAACCGAAATAGCTAAAATAGATCAGCATCATTATAAACCCTTCCAACCTGTTGATCTGTCTTCCTTTGCCAACAATTACAAAGAAAAAAACGGCCAGGTTGGCCAATGCCATCAATGTAACATCCAAATTGAGTAGTGATGAATAGTGCAGTGGTGTGATCACTGAGCTAACGCCCAGCACAAGAAAAACGTTTACTATGTTGGAACCTAAAGCATTACCGAGAGCAATCCCGGAGTTTTTTTTAAAAGCAGCAAGAATGGAGGTTACCAATTCGGGCAAAGAGGTAATTACGGCAACAATAGCAATCCCAACAATGGCCTGGCTCAGACCGAATTGAACCATCAGGTGATTTACACCCCCCATAACCCATTCGCCACCAAAATACAATCCGGCTATTCCTGCAATTACGTAAAGTAGGGAACGCTTCAATGTAAATTCTTTTACCTCCTCAACATCGCTCTCTGTTTCGGTTCTTGCATAATACATCGAAAACACAAGAAACCCGATGAACAGTGCAAGAAAAAAGATACCTTCCCAACGACTGATGATAGCAAAAGGAGCATCAGAAGAGAAGTTGATCCAGGCAAAAAAAGCGAGAAGCAGCGCCGCCAGCAGGCTTATCGGTAAAAAAGTGTACACTGTGCGGCGGCTGGGAACTATCGGAAAGATAAGCGCGGCAGCACCTATCACCAGGAGTGTGTTCATCGTGTTGCTTCCGACCACATTAGCTATGGCAAGGTCTGTTTTCTTACTGATACTGGCAAATATGTTAATAATCAGTTCAGGTAAAGATGTCCCTGCCGCCACGATTGTGAATCCAATGATGATTGACGACATGTTCAGTTTTCTACCGAGCGAGGAAGCTCCTTCGACAAGGTAGTTGGCGCCTAAGATCAATATAACAAATCCGGCGGCAAATGTGATGTAATGGACTATCATTGTTTGGATCAAATCAATTTCGTTCACCAAAAATCAAACTTCCTACACGAATGAGGGTGCTGCCTTCTTCGATAGCAACCTGGTAGTCGCCCGACATGCCCATCGAAATTTCACTGAATGTGGGATCGGTGGCGAAATAGTTACTTTTTAATTTCTGAAATATCCTGTTGAGGTTTTTAAATTCGCGTCGCACTTGTTCTATCTCTTCGGTAAAAGTGGCCATTCCCATCACACCCTGAAGTTGAATATTTTTCATGGATTTGTATTCCTGGCCATTGAGCATTTGTTCAGCCTCTGCCAAATCGAGTCCGAACTTTGTCTCTTCTTCGGCAATATGAAATTGCAGCAGGCACGGAATAACTCTCCCGATGATTTCAGCCTGCCTGTTGATCTCCCGGAGCACTTTCAGTCGATCAACAGATTCGATCATAGCAACAAAAGGGGCAATGAATTTGACTTTGTTGGTTTGTAAATGCCCGATAAAGTGCCATTGGATGTCGGCAGGCAATTCGGGCTGTTTGGCTATCATCTCCTGTACTTTGTTTTCGCCAAACAATCGTTGTCCGGCATCGTAAGCCTTCATGATTTCAGGTATGCCTTTGGTTTTGGAAACCGCAACCAATCTGACATGCAATGGGATTTCGCTCCTTATTTTAATAATGTTTTCAGTAATTTGCATTACAAAATATTTTTTACAAAGTTAGCAAGAATGGATTGAAGGTGATAGCTGCAAAAAGAAGAAACTCCCGGTGTAACCTCTATGGAATCCGGGAGCTTCTGCAAATTGTTGAAAGTTATATCCACTTCACCAGTGCAAAATCCTGCCTGTGCGGAATAAGTTTATGTTTAGGGAAAACCCTGAATCCATAATTGAATGTTCCCGCTTGTGATGCAGGGATATCCACAGTATATCTTGCCCGACTGTTGACTACCTCAAGGGGTGTCATTTCGCGGGTGAACAGAATTTTCCTCACACCACTGATATCTCTTTGAGAAAACAGGATTTCGACTCCAAGATGCTTTGGTGAAATACCATTGCTGTATAGAGTAACCTCGGCTGAAAAGGTGTCTTCAAGGTAAATTGGGCTTTCGGCGTCGGATATCATTAGTTTTTCCAGTTTGATCTCATGCCATTTTGAGCGGATCTCCTGCTTCCATTGTGCATATTCATCGGCAAGCCTGTAATTGCTTTGACGAATCATGTTGGTTCTTTCGATGAGTTTGCTGTAAAACCTGCCCTGGTAGTCCTCGAGCATTCGCTTCATTGTAAAATGAGGGGCAATGTCCGAAATTGTATTCTTGATGTACTTCACCCATTTTTCAGGGATTCCGTCAGCGTTTACATCGTAATACAGCGGTAGAATGTTTTCTTCGAACACATTATAAATGATCTCAGAGTCAAGTTCATCCTGGAACTGCTGGTTGGCGTAAGTTCTGGCTTCCTGAATGGCAAAACCGGCATTTTCTTTAAAACCTTCAGCCCACCATCCATCGAGCACCGAAAAGTTGACCACGCCATTCATCACAGCTTTTTCGCCACTTGTTCCTGAAGCTTCGAGTGGTCGGGTAGGGGTATTCAGCCAAATATCAACCCCTGGAATGAGCATGTGAGCCAGTTCCATATCGTAGTTTTCCACAAAAATCACTTTCCCGATGAAGGCTTTGGTTTTGGAAATTTCGATGATTTTTTTAATCAGTTCCTGGCCTTCGGTATCTTTGGGGTGGGCTTTTCCGGCATAAATGAATTGAATAGGTCTTCCGGAGTTGTTCACGAGTTTTTCAAGACGTTCGAGATTGGAAAAGAGCAATTTTGCCCGTTTATAGGTTGCAAATCTTCTGGCGAATCCGATGGTAAGTGCGTTTTCGTTCAGCGATTCAACAGTTTGAATGACAAGTTTCGGGTTTTCCTGCCTTTTGGTCATCTCTTCACGGAGTCGCACCTTGAGGTAAGTGATCAGGTCTTTTTTCAGTTGTTTTCGTGAATTCCAAACTACTTTGTCTTCCACCTCATGCACAACCTGCCACATATCGAAATTGGTCTGCTTTTGTTTGTAGTCTTCACCGAAAATCTTTTTGTAAAGCTGCTTCCAGGGTTTTGACGCCCAGGTTGGAAGGTGAACTCCGTTGGTAACATATCCCACGTGCAATTCGGCAGGGTAGTAACCATCGTAAAGTTTTGCAAACATTTCCTGAGAAACCCTTCCATGAATGCGGCTCACGCCATTGATTTCCTGCGAAAGCTTGGCTGCCAGCACACTCATCGAGAATTTGGTTTCCGCTCCGTTTTCAACCCATTTACCAAGATTCATAAACTCATCCCAGGTAAGGTTTAGCCGCTCGGGGTAGTGAGGGAAGTAGGTACGCAGCAAATCCTCGGTAAACACATCGTGTCCTGCAGGTACGGGGGTATGTGTTGTAAAAAGTGTTGATGAACGTACTACTTCGATGGCCTGATGAAAAGTAAGTTTTTCTTCCTGGATGAGATACCGGAGCCTCTCAAGCCCGATAAATGCTGAATGTCCCTCGTTACTGTGATATATTGTTGGCTCAATTCCTATCGCTTTGAGCACCCGGATACCTCCCACACCGAGCACCAACTCTTGTTTTAGGCGATTCTCGGAATCGCCCCCATAAAGGTGATGGGTGATCTTACGATCAGTTTCTTCGTTTTCCGAAAAATCCGTATCAAGAAGGTACAGGGGGATTCTCCCTACCCCGCAGCGCCAAACCCTTACGTAGAGCAGCCTGCCGGGTAGTCCGATCTGGATTTCGACCTGATTGCCATTTGCATCCAGTACCTTTTCGATGGGGAGTTGTGAAAACTTCTGTGCCTGATACTCGGCCACCTGGTCGCCAAAGGCAGAGATACTTTGCTGAAAATATCCATATTTGTAAATGAGGCCTATAGCGACAAGGTTTTCGTTGGAGTCGCTGGCTTCTTTCAGATAATCACCGGCCAACACTCCAAGCCCGCCGGAGTATAGTTTAAGGGACTGATGCAGTCCATATTCCATGCTGAAATAAGCAATCTGTGCTTTAGGTTTATTCTTGCTTTCAGCAATATAGTCATTGAATTTGTTGTAGGACTCAAGGTATTTTTCATGGAATACCTTATCGCTTTCCAATGCCCGCCATTGATCAATGTTCAACGAGTCGAGCAGCGCAATCGGGTTTTGTCCAACCTCTTTCCATATTTCGGGGTTAATGGTTTCAAACATATCCGTTGCTTTGAAATTCCATGACCACCAAAGATTTCTGGACAGTTTTTGCAACCCTTTGAGTTTCTCAGGTATTTTGGGTTCGATGACTACTTTTTTCCATACCGGGGCGTCCTGGTGGGGTGTCTCAGTTAGTTTTGTCTTACGTTTCAAAGGAGTCCTTACAGGGAAAGTTTCAACCCGCCCTTCAACTTTTTCAAGCGCCAGGGAATAAAGCTCAAGATAGTGTTCGTTAAAATCCTGCCAGTCGGCTTTGCTTGCAATTTCCGAAGCATTTTCTCTAAGGTCAGTTTGTTGGTCAAAAGGCATCCTGGCAAACTTTTGAATCATCCCTGAGAGTTCATCAATTACCTGTGCATCATCATTGTCAGGTCGATTGATTACCGAAACTGACGGATGGTTATCCGGGAATTGATCGAGCACCCATTTTCCAAAACCTGCCTGCATGGTAGTAATGGTAGGAACCCTGAAAGCGATGCTTTCGAGGGGTGTGTACCCCCATGGCTCATAATAAGAGGGAAAAACCGACAGATCGAAACCCGGAAGCAGGTCGTAGTAAGAAAGATCAAAAATGCCGTCATCTCCATTAAGATAAGCGGGGACAAAGACAATCTTCACCTTTGATTCAGGCGCATTAGTCAACCCAGCTTTTTTAATCTCCTTCAGAATGGCATCCTCAGCAGGGTAATAAAGATCATGTGTAAGGTATTCACCGGCTATCGGATGCTCAAAATCAGTTTTTTTCATCCGTTCGAGTAGTCCTTTACAGGCGCCTGAATGGTTAGCCGGAATTTTCACAAAAGCAATAATTTCCCTGTCGGGATTCTCCCTGGCAACCTTTCCGATCGCACTAATAAACAGGTTAATACCTTTATTTCTGAACTCGTATCTTCCACTGGTAATCGTCAGGAAGACATCTTCTGAAATCTTACAATTCAGGAGCGCTTCTACAACTTTTGCCATTCGTTTACGGGCTGTTTCCCGTTTCTTTAAAAATTTCTTCTCATCCAGAAAAAGTGATGCGGAGAGCCCGTTAGGTGTAACGAGATCAACCTTTTTTCCCAGCAATTTATCCGTCTCAACCGCTGTGATCGCGCTCACTGTTGAGAATGAATCGGCAGCAATAGCGCTCTTTTTTTCGAGAGAATACCTGGAAACAATCCCCAGTTGCCTGGCCATGTCGTCTCCGTTGTATTCATTAATTTTACCATAAAGAGGCAATCCGTTTCCTGAAATCGAACGCCCAATTGTAGTGGCATGTGTTGTAAATACGGTGGCCACCTGCGGAGCAAATTCATTCAGGTAAAGGATACCAGAGCCGGTCATCCACTCATGGAAATGAGCCACAACCTTATCGGAGTAACTAAGATAATGATTGAAAAAACTTTCTATCACTTTCCCGGTAGCGTAACCAAACATGGCCGGCTCTACATAATCCCACTGACCACTGATGGAGTCTAGCTGGTAGCGCTCCCATAGTTTTGCGAAAATTTTATCTTTTTCCGGAAAAAGGGTTGTGAAATCAACAAGAACAGCGATGGGGCTGCTCTCAATGTTCCATCGCCCAATGCGGAAAAAGAGACCTGCTTCGGCGGCCGATTCGCGCCACTCGGCAAATAGGGCTTTATCTTCAGTAAAGGTCGGATTCTTGCGGGCTTCTTTCCAAACATCGGGACCAATTGTGATGTACTGGTCACCGAATTCCTTTTTCATTATCGGGGCTTTTGTTGACAGTACGGTGTAAATACCGCCTATCATATTGCAAACTTCCCAACTCGTTTCGAACACATAGTTGGGCTTGAGTGATCTTTCTTCTGTCATTTTCGTCTGTACAATTAATTTTAAATTGAGGGGGCAAAAATAGCTAAAACATTAATCAGACCTTTGTAATTACAAGGTTTTACAAAGTACTTTCCTGTAAAATGAGGGTTATTCAGTTGAGGAACATTGGGTTAGATTAGGGATTTTTTTAGTTGTGAAAAAAGCAGACAATAATCAGTCAAATCTCAAAAGCTAACAGTTTTTGCACTAGTATGGACAGGCTGTCAAATTTTTAAAACGAGGATTATTTTCTACCAATTTTACTTAAGAGATTGTTTGTAAACTATTTACTCAATTCAAGAAGTTTTGATTTAATTTCAGGCGGCATTTTCCATGAAAAATCGTTTGCAATTTTGCTGTAAGCAGTTTCCCATTCTGCGGATTCCTTGTCGATCAACTTCTCTCTGTTGGCTCTCAGGTACCTGTGTATTTCATAAACCATGTTAAATCCATTGTAAGCATTCTCGCTGTTACTAAAAGCATGGATGGCATCATCAATATCTCTGGAAAGAAGAAATGAAAATCCTTTTGTTTGCCATTCCAAAGCAGTTTCAAAGTCTTTACTGGTAATGCTTTTCCCAGGAAGTATGATTTCAGGATTTATCAGCCGTTGATTGTTCTCCATTTGCTGTTTCAACATGCTGAGTTGCTCCTGGTGGTGAAGGTTATCATTGTCACCATCAAGGATTATTTGATTGTATTTTGCTCTTGTTATCGAATCGTTCACAAGAACAGGAGCGATATACTTTTGGTATTCTTTATCAACTTCGTTGTAATAGTCGTACCATCCTTTTTTCAATTTTTCAGAAGGTGTAACATAAGCAAAAAATTGAGCCAACATCCGTTTCTGCCCCGGTTCCTTATTCAGAACTATTAACTCGGTTACATATTTATCATACTGCTGCATTTCCTGCATACCGGCAGCCCTGTCGCGGAAGCCATAATCTATGACAGTAGTCATCACAACCAACGCTACGCTTCCGATAAACCATTTCAGTAATTCAATTTTTAACTTGTACTTTTCAAAATTGATTCCCTGATTATTTGTCTTATCAGGCTGATTATCATCAATTGTTTCGGTTTCCATTTTATGGTTTCTTTTAGTTATCAATCTGGTTAGTAATTCATTTACAAATAGCATGATGTAAAATATTGTGTAAAAAAAACAGAGGCTGTCTTCATTTAAGAATAGAACCTCTGCTCATTGTTCGTCTCTTCACGGTTAACTTTCAAGCTAAATCATGAGAGGAACTTTGAAATCTTCTCTGCAATTTTCTTCCTGCTTTCAGCGATGTCGTTTTTGTTTATCTTTTTAATTTCACCGGCAAGCCGGTCATATTCAGCTTTTGCCGATTTGGTGAGGTTGGGCAGCACTTTGTCTCTCACTTCATCCGTAGCGTCTTTCAGCGCATAAAGCAGGTTTTGAGCGTCAATTTCCTTAAGCAGGGATTTTACCTTTGCATTCGATAGATCCTTGATATGGTCAAGATTGACGGACTCGGTTTTGGCAGAAGCAACCACTTCCTGAACTTTTTTGGTGGTGGCTTTTACTGCTTTCCTGGTGACATCGGAAATCTCCTTTCCTAATTCTCCGGCCTTTTCGATGATCTTTTCACCACCTGATTTTCCGCACTTTTCTTCAACCCTGATGGTGAAGTCGGAGAGTACGTTCATGTAGTTGATAAAAGCTTCATAGGGTGAATTGTAGGGATTGAAATATTTATGTACATCGCCGTCGGAGAACCACTTTGTACACATATAATAGAAATGATCACTATTCTGTAGCCTGTACCAGTCGCTCATGATTTCGGGATCGTTGCACCCTTTAATTCTGGACTCAAGGGCATACAATTTACTAAAGGCTTCATCCTGCATTTCGTTACCAAGCCAGGCAGTGATATCACGCTCTTCATCTGCCCACGAAATGGGGTAGGGGACATGAATGGCCGAGATGGGTTGCAATTCCTTTTCCAGTTCGGAAGGTGTGGCAAATTTGAATTTTTTGGTTTTTAAAACTTTGGCCGGAAGTGAGGCCATAAAGTCAAAAATGCCGGTTTCGCGCCATTGATGCTCGCCGAAGGTTTCGTAGTCCATAAACAGGTTGATCACATCCTCATTTTTGTTGAGATCGAGGAGCCAGTCTGTGAATTTATCGGCTGTGAGCGGCCACTCACTCCACCCGTGGTTGGAAAACCTGAAAGCGATATCGTCGCTCAGGGTGTGGTTTTTGAGCAATACTTTCAACTTCGGGTTACGCGCGTTGCAATACATGAAGTTTGAGCTTTTCCAGCCAAGCACATGCTTTGCGCCTTCGGTGAGCATGAGTGTGTAGCCCATGTCGTGCACCATTTCGCCGATTTCGTCCGAGTAGATCAATTCGGTGTTTCGGAAAGTAGTTGGCTTGACACCAAAAAGCGATTCAATTTTTTTACTGTGCAGTTCAACCTGTTCTGCAAACTCAGTCTTGCTTCTGAGCGATGAAAGAGAATGCGCGTAGGTTTCGGCTAAAAACTCCACGTTACCTGTTTCTGCAAGCTTTTTAAAACTCTGGATTACTTCTGGTGCATAGGCCTCGAATTGTTCAAGCGCATGGCCTGTGATCGAAAAACTCACTTTAAAATCTTTTCCATGTTTTTTGATGAGTTTCAACAACAAGTCATTCATCGGCAGGTAGGATTTCTGAGCTACCCTGCTCATGATATGGCTGTTTTCGAAATCATTATAATAATAATGATCATGACCCATATTGAAAAAACGATAGGTTTTTAACCTGAATGGCTGGTGAACCTGGAAATAAAAACAAATTGATTTCATATCTTATCTTAATATTTATCTTACTAATGATTAATTACTTAAATAAAGTGTCATATACCTGAACGATTTTGAAGGCAGCATTGTCCCATTTAAGGCTGTCAACTTCATCTTTTCCATATTTCTGAAAAGTTTTACGCAATGAGTCGTAGTGTAGCAAACCGTAAATCGAATCGGCCATGCCGTGCACATCCCAGAAGTCTACCTTGAGGGCATGTTTGAGAATTTCCGCAACGCCCGATTGTTTTGAAATGACCACCGGTACGTTGGATCGCATGGCCTCCAGCGGAACGATACCAAAAGGTTCTGACACCGAGGGCATCACGAACACGTCGCTAAGCAGAAACATTTTATCTACATCAGCTCCTTTGAGAAAACCGGTAAAATGAAATTTCGTAGCGATTTTCAGCTGAGCAACGCGTTTAATCATTTTATTCATCAGGTCGCCCGACCCGGCCATAACGAACCTAACATTCTGATCCTGCTTCAGGATAAGGCTGGCGGCTTCGATGAAATACTCAGGGCCTTTTTGCTGAGTGAGTCTTCCGAGGAAAGTAACCACTTTTTCCTTTACATGCCGTTTCACATCATCCACCTCTTTATCAGTAGGTTCTACAGCATTGTGTACCGTGAAAACTTTATCGGGGTTAATTCCGTATTTTTCAATAACGGTAGTTCTCGTAAGATTACTTACCGTGATCACCCTGTCAGCTTCTTCCATTCCCTTACGCTCAATATCGTAGATGTTTTGGTTAACATTTACTCCTGAGCGGTCGAACTCTGTGGCGTGCATGTGAACAACAAGTGGTTTCCCGGTAACATTTTTGGCAGCAATTCCAGCTGAATAAGTGAGCCAGTCGTGCGCGTGAATGAGGTCGAACTGGGATTTTTTTGCTATCCCTGCAGCCACCAGCGCATACCTGGAAACTTCAGCCATGAGGTCGGTGCCATAAGCGCCGGAAAAATTGAACTTTGTGCTTGTTACTTTTTGTTCTAACGAAACTCCTTCGAGCCTGTTTTCTTCTGCAATACGGGCAAATTCCTGCGGGCTGACATAAGGAATCAGGTTCGATCCGATCTCCATGTAGGTGATCTTCTTCCAGAACTCTTTGTAGTCCTCATCGGATGAATCAACCAATACATCGCTTGCATTCACAATTCGCACCGCCGATTCGTCCTCATCCCCGTATGCCTTTGGCACAACAAAGATCGTCTCTATGCCCTGATTGGCAAGGCCTTTTGTCATACCGTAACACGCAGTTCCTAAGCCCCCTGAAATATGGGGAGGGAATTCCCATCCAAACATTAATACTTTCATGAGCAAATCCTGTTACTTCTTAATTTATGTTGAATGTGACTATTCATAATTTTTTATCATTTCAATGATTCTTAGCAGTTCGGCAACCGATGAAGCCATCGAGATGGCGCCTGAAGGGTGGTGCGGTGGATCACCGTCAAAAATTTCAGAAATAGTGCCTATGCCATAAGTTTGCATCTCGGGTTCCAGTCCATTGAACAGATTTTTGATGACAAACAGCCCGCCTTTTTTGTAAACTTTCAGGTAGGCTTCGGCATAATGCCCGATCAGCCATGCTACCACTGAACCCTGGTGATAAGCTTCATCACGTTCCTGCTCAGTTCCGCGGTAAACACCTTTGTATTTCAGACTTTTTGGTGTTAAAGACCGTAACCCTTTTGGAGTAAGTAATTCTCTTTCAACAACGTCAAGGATTCTTTTTTGCTGGATATCACTCAACGGCGAATAAGGCATCGAAACAGCAAGCAGCTGGTTTGGACGTACCGACCAGTCCTTGAAGTTGCCATTGGTGTAGTCGGCAAGGTAACCTTTCTCCTGGTCCCAGAATTCAGCTTCGAATCCAGTTTTGATTTTTTCCGGAATACCTTTCCATTGACCTGTAAATGTTGAGTCTTTGGCTGCTTTGGCCAGCTCAAGACTAAACATTACAGCATTGTACCAAAGGGCATTTACTTCGACTGGCAGGCCTATTCGCGGTGTTACGGGTTTTCCGTTAACCAGGGCGTTCATCCAGGTTATCGCATTTCCGGTTTCTCCTGCAAACAGCAGCCCGTTTTCCTGCATCTTAATATTATATTGTGTTCCATCCCGGTAAGCATTCAGGATGAGTTTCATTACATTTCTGTATTCATTCCATATTTTGGCTTTCTCGCCGGTTTTTTCGACATACTTTTGCAGCGCCCAGAAGAACCATAATTGAGTGTCAACTGAGTTGTAGTTTATCGTATGATTCTTAATAGTATTGTGGAAAAAAGGTCCTTGCATAGTCGAAATCATCGAATCAATGACTTCTTTGAAGGTTTTTGTATCATCCCGGGTAAGCAAAAGACCCGGCAGCGACATAAATGTGTCGCGACCTATGCTGCCATACCATGGGTAACCGGCCAGCACTTCAACCTTATTCTCTTTTCGGATAACAAACTGTTGTGCTGCATTGATGAGACAGTTCTCGAATGAGTTTCTCGGGAGCCTTTTTTTCCCTTCTGCAACAAATCTTTGCTTTAAACCTGTTGGGTTAATTTCTGCAGTTCCGGCGGCAAGGATGACAGATTCACCTTTAGCAATTTCAATCTCAAAGTACCCGGGTACATAGAGGTCTTCAACTGAATCATAACCTCTCAGACTCTCGTGCGTGTATTCAATATTGTAATACCAATCAGGCACATGCACATATTCTGTCTTTTTCGAAAATTGAATAAAAAGTGGTGAATAGCCGTCATACATGGTAACCTTAATCCCATTTTTAACGGGCTCATATTTTTTATTGGCATCAATATTGGCTTTTGAAAGCTCATGAATGTTGCGGAACGCAAGGAACGGCTTGAGCCTTAATTTAGTTGGTGAATTTGCTTCAGCCAACGTGTATTTGATGAGCACCTGATTTTCATGTGAAGAAAACAGAATTTCCTTTTCGAGAACGACACCACCTACCCTGTAAGTAATTTTTGGAGCGGGATCGAGTTCAAAATTCCTTACATATTTATGACCTTTTGGGGCATACACGCCATTTTGGTATTTGTGGATTCCCAGGTTAAAATCGGCATCATGCTGAATCACGGTCTCGTCGAGTGTAGAGAGCAGCACATGCGGGTCGTTACCGAATTGTGGTTGCGGTACAATGAGTAAACCATGGTATTTCCTGGTGTTGCAATTAATGATTGTGGTTGAAGCAAATGCACCAGAGCGGTTCGAGCGGAGGAGTTCACGTCGTAATGAATATTCGAGGTTAATTAACTGTGTTTTGTCAAACTTAATGTAGGCCATGCTGATTAAATTCTTGAAAATTAATTTGTTAAAGTCAAATTTGCAATAAAATTTCTGACCGCGAAAGTACTACTTTTAAAGCTATAAAAACCAGCAAATTAAAACTAATTAACATAAAATTAAATAGATAAAGCTCACAAGTTCAAAAACTGCTCAAAGGCATTCAAGAAATATCATCAAAATGGATAATGAATTAATTGTAATTTAGCCCCCGAAATCTTTCATTAATAGAGTTTGCGTCGCATGGAATCATCAGCATCGAAAGAGCGCGTCGAGTTACAATTGTCTTTATTGCGTCAGGAACTGATGCAGGTCAGAGAGTCTCTAAAAGTCGCGCAGATGAAGATTTCGGAGTATGAACAAATCACTGAAAACGCACAGTTAGCCATTATCAGGTTTTCTCCGGATGGCGCCATCGAATACCTTAATCCGTTTGCACAAACACTTTTTAATCTGCATTCAGATCCCAAAGAACTTAAGTCAATTACCCGGTTAGTTGTTCCGGAATTTGGACAAATCCTGAAATCCTTCTCCGACCTTTTGCATGAAATGGTTGAACAAGGTTTGAATTTCTATCAGCACGAAAAGAGATTGATTACCCGCGATAATCAAATTTTCTGGATTGGCTGGACCAATCAAATTCTGTTCGATCCCATGGGTAAAGTGACCGGCCTTGTGGCATTAGGCAGCGACATCACCAGTCTTAAATTAACCGAATTAGCATTGCGGCAGAGTGAGTTTAACCTGAAAAAAGCACATGAAGTTGCTAAAACCGGCAGTTGGGTCTGGGAGATAGGCAGCGACAATATTCAATGCTCTGAGCTGTTTTTCAGGATATTCGGCATTGAAGAAATTTCGAGTTACAGCCAACTTCAATTACTAATCAAAGAAATCATTTTCCCTGAGTATCTCAGTTTTATCAAAACAAAAATTGACAGGGCTGTCAGAAAAGGCACTACGGAATCCTACTCTTACAGGATCAGGCATCCTTTGGGCGGAGTCAGGTGGATCATGGAAGAAGTTTGTTTGTTGGGGGATACCGAGAGTATTGGGCAGTTGCTTGTTGGTACCATCCGAGACATTACCGAACAAAAAGCCACCGAAGATAAACTTCGTGAATACCTGCTCATTGTTTCTTCATCCAGCGAACTAATGTCCCTGATTTCGCCGGACTACAGGTATATCAATGTCAACCAGGCTTATCTTGATGCCTACAAAAAGCCAATGAACGAAATTGAAGGGCATACTGTATCAGAGATGTTTGGTGACGAGGTTTTTAAAAAGTTGATAAAGCCCAATATTGACAGGTGTTTACTTGGTGAAACCATCAGTGATCAATACTGGAATGTGTTTGCAGATGGCAAGAGAAGATTCATGGATGTAAAATACAACCCTGTTCGCGAATTTGATGGCACTATCTCAGGTGTGACCGTTAGTACAAGGGATATCACCGAGTTGAAGAACACTGAGGAGCAGTTAAAAATCTTCAGGATGTTTGCAGAAGAATCGGGTGTTGGCTTTGGAATGGCCGACCTGGAAGGCAGGATAACTTATGTCAATACCACGTTATGTCATCTCACCGGGTTCAACAAACCCAGCGAGGTGATCGGCAAGGAAATAAGGAAAACATACCTGAGAAATCACATCAACCTGCTTAATAATGAGGTCATCCCCGCTGTTCATCATAAAAGTCATTGGACAGGAGAAATTGACCTTTTAAGGATTGATGGCAAGGTTGTGCACACCATTCAAAATTTTTTCCTCATCCGGAACGATGATGGAGAGCCGGTTTCGTATGCTTTGAGTGTAACAGATATCTCGGATAGGAAAATTGCCGAAAAAGCCCTCCAGCGAAGCGAAACCAACTTTCGTTCGATTTTCACCAATGCTGCTATAGGGATTGATGTTGTGGACGAAAACGGAAAGTTCCTGCAGGTAAATGATGCAATGGCCGAAATGATGGGGTATACAAAGGAGGAGCTGACAGAACTAAATATCTCCGACATTACTTTTCCTGATGACAATGAATCGAGTGTTTGCTCCCTGGCAGATTTATTTCAGGGAAAAAGCGACTGCTACCGGCTCGAAAAGCGATATGTCCGTAAGGACGGCAGCATTTTTTGGGCTGACCTTTCAGTGACGGTTTACTATGACCCCATCAGCCACAGGCAATATGCCATCGGAACCATCATCGATATAACTCAGGCAAAAACACTGCAGCTCCAGTTGGAGCGATCGCGCGAAGAAGCCATAAAGGCAAACATGGCAAAATCAGAGTTCCTGGCTAACATGAGTCATGAAATCCGTACACCACTCAATGCTGTCATCGGTTTCACTGAGTTGCTCGAAACCCTTGTATCCGATAAAAAACAGATCAGTTACCTTGAATCCATTAAGTCTGGAGGTAAAAACCTTTTGCTGCTTATTAACGATATTCTGGACTTATCGAAGATCGAAGCAGGGAAAATGAGTTTCAGGTTTGAACCCGTCAATCCTTATAGCCTGATCAATGAAATAAAGCAAATCTTTTCGCTGAAAATCAGCGAGAAAAACCTGGATTTCATTATTGATGTGGACGAAAATATCCCTGCCAGCCTTATCCTGGATGAGGTGAGACTGCGCCAGGTCATTTTTAACCTGATTGGCAACGCCATCAAATTTACTGATCTTGGCTATGTCAAATTTTCGGTAAAAAAAATAGAGCCTCCCGACGACACCAGCCGCATTGACCTCAAGGTGACCGTGGAGGACACAGGAATAGGTATTCCGGCTGATCAGCACGAGATCATTTTTGATGCATTTCAGCAGCAAAGCGGGCATAATACAAGGAAGTACGGAGGAACAGGACTTGGTTTATCCATCAGTAAGCGGCTTGTTGAAATGATGGGAGGAACCATCCATTTGACAAGCGAGGTAGGTAAAGGTTCAAAGTTTACTTTTACGCTTCATAATGTATTCATCGGCGCCTCAATAGATTTGCCAGATGATGAGGAAGATTTGAACTTTGCTGGGCTTGAATTTTATCGCGTCACAATCCTTATTGTTGATGATGTGTCTTCGAACCGAAAACTCCTGAAAGAGAATTTGATAAACCATAACTTTATGGTGATCGAAGCCGAAGATGGTAGTCAGGCCGTGCAACTTGCCGAATTGAAGAAACCGGAAATCATTTTTATGGATATCCGGATGCCTGTTATGGATGGCTTTGAAGCCTCCAAAATCATAAAAACAAATCCTGATAATCAAAATGTTAAAATCATTGCTTTAACTGCTTCATTCCGAAACGAAGCCCAGGAAGAAAACTACACCAGGTATTTCGATGGGTACCTGCATAAACCAGTTACACGCTCTGAACTTTTTAAGGAACTCATGCGATTTGTTAACCACCGCCAAACAATTACAGATCATCAAGAAGGAAAGTTTTGCCAGAGTGAGTTAAATTTTAATCTTAGCCTGACGCCAGGCGAGGAGACCGAATTGCAAGTGCTGATAGACGAGACGCTCATGCCAAAATGGGAAAGGGCTTACCGTCACCAACTATCCGACGAAATGAAAACATTTGCTGACCTTGTGACCAAAGCAGGAATCGATTTTAACCTACATCCACTTAAGGACTTTGGAAGCCAGTTTCTGGTTGCTCTCGATAGTTTTGAACTTGACCACATGGAAAATTGCCTAAAGAACTTTCCAAAGTTGATCAGCAAAATAAAGGATCAGTTGACTAATAAATAGTTTACCTCTTCCCATTTTCACTAAAAATGATACTTTTGAAACCTGACAGATTCGTCTGTTTTTCCACAGAATTTTAATGGAACCAAAACCGAAGATATTGCTTGTTGACGACAATCCGATAAACATAAGGGTTGCAGCCAATATCTTGCGTGATCACAACTACAACATCTCCTTTGCCCAATCGGGAAATGAAGCACTTCAAAAGGTGGAACTGGTTGACTTCGACTTGATTCTGCTCGATATTATGATGCCCGGTATTGATGGCTTTGAAGTATGTACCCTCCTCAAATCGAATCCTAAAACACGGCAAATCCCGATAATTTTCCTTACAGCAAAAACCGAGTCAGAAAATGTGGTAAAAGCATTTGACCTGGGTGGTGCTGACTATGTCACCAAACCTTTTCAAAGCAAAGAGTTGCTGGCAAGGGTCGAGACACAGATCCGGCTTAAAAAGAACCTCGATGCCATGGAATCCCTTAACATTAGACTCCAGGAAGCCAACGACACCAAAGACAAGATGTTTTCGATCATCAGTCACGACCTTCTTGGCCCATTCGGAAACATCAGAGAATCGCTCGAAATCATTTCATCCGAACAGGTGGATATGGACCGTGAAAGCCTGGTTAAATTTATCAAAGCCATGCAAACTACTGCCGGTAATGCCTATTCGCTGCTTGAGAACCTGCTTTATTGGGCAAGAAATCAGCAAGGGAAAATGGTTTATATTCCAAAGTTGATCGGATTGAATCAATTAATACATGAAACAAACAATCTTCTTTCAGGTTTAGCCAAAAACAAAGACATCACACTGAAAACCAATTTAATAAAGGATTTCCAGGTTTTTGCCGATAAAAATGCAGTGAAGACTATTTTACGCAACCTGGTTTCCAATGCCATAAAGTTTACTATGCCCGGAGGGTTGATTACACTAAAAGTCAAAGAGACAGAAAATGATTTTCTTGAAATTTCTGTTACCGATACCGGAATTGGAATGAATAGTGAAACCGCCACGTCGGTTTTCAGTAAGTTCAAAAATGATCCGAAATGGGGCACAAAAGGGGAGAAGGGAGTTGGGCTCGGATTGGTCATTACAAAAGAATTTGTTGAAAAACACAAAGGGAAAATTTGGGTCGAAAGCAAAGAAGGGGAGGGGAGTGCATTTTACTTTACGCTACCAATAACAAAATCTTAATTTATGCAAACAGAGAAATTTGAAAAGCGACACACCATTCTTATCGTGGATGATATTCCTAAGAATATCGAACTGGCTGCCAACATTCTGCAGTCCAAAAATTACAATATTACTTTTGCCACAAGCGGCGATGCAGCACTCGAAAAAATCAAATCCATTGATTTTGACCTCATTTTGCTCGATGTGATGATGCCGGGTATGGACGGCTTTGAAGTATGTAAACAGCTAAAGAACAATCCGAAAACAAAAGAAATTCCGATCATTTTCCTCACTGCCAAATCGGAAACCGAAAATGTGGTCAAAGGGTTTGAACTGGGCGCTGTGGACTATGTCACAAAGCCTTTTAGTACCGAAGAGTTGCTCGCCAGAGTGAAAACGCACATTGACATCAGACGTAAATTTGAAGAAAAAGCAAATCTTGAAAAGCAATTGCTTGATAAGGCAAAGCCAGGAGAAGAAAGTTCGAGGGAACAGCTTGAAAAACAACTCGAAGAAACCAAAAAAGAATTGGGTGATGTAACACTTTTCTATGAGTTGCGCAGTCAGCTGGATAAATTAATCCAGGATAAAAGCCCGGTGGCCCGCATGGAAATCCGCCATATCAAAGAGATGATTTCAAACCTGTTCATCGATAAAAGCAACCAGGAGTTTCACAAATCGCTGAAAAGGGACTTCCCAAAGCTTACCTTCGATGACCTGCGTTTATGTTCATACCTGAAGCAGCGTTTCCTGAATGTAGAAATCGCTGAGTTTCTCGAAACATCGCCTGAGGCAGTTTATACACGCAAATCAAGGCTCCGGCAGAAACTCGAACTCAATCCTGATCAGGACATCAACGATTTTTTATCGAATTACAGGTTTTAACAAATCCTGGTCGGTTCAAGGTTACTCTTTCTCATAACCTCCTTTTTGGAGCATTTTGTAATTACTGACCATCAATTTTCCCATAGCAATCAGGTAAGCGATCCGAAAGTCATTGTCAAGCAGCACCAAATCAGCATCATTACCCTTATGGATTCGACCTTTGGACCGTAGTTTAAGAATATCAGCAACGGTGGAAGTGACCGGTTGTAGCGCCTTTTCTATTGGAATTCTTTCGATAAGTACAAGGTCTGAAAGTTCTGAAAGGATTGATTTAGGCAGCCCCATTTCTAAACGGATAAGATTTCCGTTTTGATCAAAATCAGGTAAAGACCCGCATGCATCAGAGGTTATCGTAATGTGTCCAAGGGGAACGCCGGAATTCACCAGTTCAACAACAGCCTTCGAGGTCTTCACTTCGATGTCGGGATAATAGGGATAAGAGCTTGCTGTGAGGTCAATGTATCCGGTTTTTCCAAAGGTTTTTGCGTCTTCAAAAATATACCTGTTGCGATTGCAATGTGTCGGTAAAAACTGTGAAAGTTTTATTTCACTGTGGTTTGCCACATCATAAAGTGGCCTGAATGGGTCTTTTGCGTCTCCCATGTGAATATTGATGATCCCGGCTTTATTTCCAAGCATTCCTCCTACGCGGGCTTTGGAAGCCAGTTGAATAAGTTCGTTCAGCGTTGGATAGCTGCTGCGATGATCCGAAAGTGCAATTTCACCAATTCCAATGACTTCGTCGATCATGGCGAGATCTTTTGCAGGGTCTCCAAGTAGGGTAGGTGTCGGCACCTGGTATGAACCCGTGTACATGTATGCCGAAACACCCTCCTGGCGAAGGCTCTTGCATTTCATCAATACCGATGCCGGATCACGTGTATAGCCATCGGTACCGAGGCAGCCAACCACGGTGGTGATTCCACCCTCGAGCAGCATACTTAGAGGCATTTCCGGAGTACGGGTTGCAGGGCCGCCTTCTCCACCTGCACCTGCAATATGAACATGGGCGTCAATCAGACCGGGAACAAGATTCAGCCCTTTTGCATCAATAACTTCGGCATCAAAACCAGATGAAAGCTCAAGAGTTTCACCTATTGCAACGATTTTGGTTCCTGCAATCAGTACATCTTTTTTTCCCAGAAAAGCAGGTGAATAAAGGTTACAGTTTTTTATTAGAATCATAATTTTTAATCTCTTATAATTTCAAAATCTCCCTTTTCAGATATCCTGATAATCCTCGAAGGTTTCATGGTTCTGATTTCGTTTTGGGAAAGATTAACGATATAATCCACCTGGCTGGTGATCTTTTCGGAAATTTGCTGAAACCTCAACGCCGGCGGCTCTCCCGAAAGGTTTGCCGAAGTAGACACAATGGCTTTACCGAATTGCCTGATTACCTCGCGACAAAATTCATCCTGTACCACACGTATTCCAATTGTTCTGTCCTCAGCAGCCACACCCTTTGCCACATTTTTAGCATCCTGGTAAATCACCGTGAGTGGCTTGTTATAATTTTTAACCAGATCGAAAACCACCGGACTTAAATTCCCGACATAATCATGGATTCGCTCTGGAGTATCTACCAATATCAGCAGGCTTTTTCCTTCAATCCTCTGCTTGATTTTGTAAACCTTATCAACAGCCTTCTGGTTGGCGGCATCACAGCCGATTCCCCAGATCGTGTCGGTCGGATAAAGGATGGTTCCTCCGCGTTTTAATACCTGTACAGTCTTTTCAACTTCGTTTTGCATATCTCATTTGATCTGATGATGGACTCATTTTTATTGTACTCTCTTAAGTAATTTTTCTTTGGAAATATTCAAGGCACATTTAAAATGTCCTTCAGGACATGCCTTGTGGCCATGTAGCCCGCATGGCCGGCAATTTAGCGCTTCATCAACCTCAATTACCATCGAATTGTCGGAGAGCGGACCGAAACCGTAAGCGGGAACGGTAGAGCAAAAAACTGCTGTCAAAGGTGCATTCATGGCACTGGCAAAATGCTGTGGAGCTGAGTCGTTCACAAAATTCATGATGGCATGTTTCATCAAGGCTGCAGACTCTAAAAATGTCAATTTACCACTGAGGTTCATCGAATTGGCATGGCCTGATGCTGTAATAATCTGTTCGCACAGTTTCTTATCATGCTTCGAACCCAGAAAATAGACCATCAGCGCTTTATCAATTGCTTGCAAAAATTCAGTCCATTTTTCTGGCGGATATTGTTTTGTAAACCACAACGAAGCCGGAGAAATAGTAATGTACTGAATGGTTTTAAATTGTGATACCCTGGCAAAATCGGTTTGTGAGGGGTACAATCTAACCTGAAAATCACGGCTTTTATCAGTAATCATGTCAATAACCGCAAGATTGCGATGCACCTCATGTTCACTTTTTTGAGGGTTTGATGAGATACGGTGTTTTTGGGATTTTGTAAAAAACACTGAAAATGGATTTTTAGTAAACCCAAGTTTGATATCAGCACCGGAAAGTACTGTGATCAGTCCGGTTGATGTAAACCGCTGGAGGTTAACCACTGCATCATAGCGATGCCTCCTGATCAGTTTCACGAGGTCGAGTATCTCCCTATATTTTTGACCTGTCTTATCCCAAACCAAAACTCTATTTATCTTCGGATGGCCGATAAGCAATGATTCGATACCCTTTTTTATCAGAAAATCAAGTTCGGCGTCGGGGTAAAAAGTTCTAAGCTTCTCCACCACTGGGGTTGCGAGCACCACATCTCCAATAGATGCAGTCTGGATAATGAGAATTTTATGTATGGGGGTGTCTTTCAAAGTACAACTATTTTAAACCGGAACATCATACTCACGTAATGCTTCATTCAACGAAGTTTTCAAGTCGGTTGAGGGCTTGCGTTTACCGATGATCAGTGCGCAGGGTACCTGGAAATCACCGGCTGGGAAAGATTTTGTATATGATCCCGGAATTACCACCGATCCTGCAGGAACAATCCCTTTCGATTCGATGGGAACTTCGCCGGTCACATCAATAATTTTGGTGGACTGGGTGATAACTACATTTGCTCCCAGTACAGCAGCTTCCTCCACTCTGACCCCTTCAACCACAATGCATCGTGAGCCGATAAAACAGTGATCTTCGATGATCACCGGCGCTGCCTGCACCGGCTCAAGTACTCCTCCAATGCCAACGCCACCGCTCAGATGGACATTCCTGCCAATTTGTGCACATGATCCGACGGTTGCCCAGGTGTCAATCATAGTCCCGGTATCAACGTAGGCGCCTATGTTCACATAGGATGGCATCATCACCACACCTTTGGCCAAAAATGCGCCATAGCGCGCTACAGCAGGTGGTACCATTCTTACTCCTAATGTTTTATAATTATTTTTTAGTGGTATTTTGTCGTGAAACTCAAAAATTCCAGATTCACTGGTTTCCATGGTGCGGATCGGAAAATAGAGTATCACCGCTTTTTTAACCCACTCGTTCACTTTCCAGCTGTCGTCAACTTTCTCAGCACATCGTAACTGCCCGCTGTCCAGCATTCCGATCACAGTTTCGATAGCGGTTTGTGTCCGTTTGTCGGCTAACTTTTCACGATAATCCCATGCAATTTCTATTAATGCTCTCAGTTCTTCCATGTCCTGATTTTTCATTCGGCTCAAAAGTATTCAAAATAATTTTCTTTATACTTTTGCAGCATCACTTTTAACAATACCACATCGGATTTTGGGAAGAATCATTGCCATAGATTACGGTCAAAAGCGCGTCGGCCTTGCTGTGACTGATGAGTTACAGATCATTGCAACGGCGCTTGATACAGTGCATGTTAAAGATATCTTCGATTACCTGAAAGACTATATTCAGCATGAAAATGTCGAGAAATTTGTAGTGGGGGAACCCCTTAATCTGAACAACACTCCTTCGGACTCACAGAGATTTACTGAACCATTTGTAAAAAAACTGAAAAAACAATTTCCTCAAATTCCTGTTTTTAGGGTTGACGAACGTTTTACTTCAAAAATGGCCAAAGATGTGATCCTTAATTCAGGAATCGGAAAAATGGCAAGACAAAACAAGGATATTGTTGATAAAGTAAGCGCAACCATAATGCTGCAATCTTTTATGCAACAACTTAACAGTGCTCATTAACTGATCAAAATATTAGAAAATGATATTACCTATTGTGGCTTACGGGCATCCGACACTTAAAAAAGTTGCCGAAGACATTGATGCCGATTATCCGGGGCTTGATGAACTGATTGCCAATATGTTCGAAACCATGTATGCTTCCAATGGCATTGGACTTGCCGCCCCACAGGTTAATCAATCCATCCGCCTCTTCATTATTGATGCATCCCCATTAGCCGATGATCACCCTGAATTGGCAACTTTCAGAAAAATCTTCCTCAATCCCTATATTATTGAGGATTCAGGTGAAATAGTGACTGCTGAAGAGGGCTGTCTGAGCATTCCTAACATCAGGGAAAATGTTGATCGACATGATGTGGTTGTCCTTGAGTATTATGATGAAAACTGGAATTTTTTTGAAGAACGATTTGACGGGATAAAAGCAAGAATCATCCAGCACGAATACGACCATTTGGAAGGGGTTCTTTTCATTGAAAAGATCAGTACATTGCGCAGAACATTGTTAACTCGCAAATTGAAAGATATTACGAATGGTAACATCAGTGTGGACTATCGTATGTTGTTTCCAGCAAAGAAAAAACTGAAAGTCACGTAAAAATATAAACCAAATAAGTCCATCACAATGAAAAAAGTAACTGGAAATTTGATCTTCGCTTTGCTCCTGGTTTTGGTGTTAAGCAGTTGTAGCAGCCCAAGAAGTAAGGCTGTAACCCAAATCGAAAGTATCGAGAGTGCATTGTTCAGCGAAGCCGGTATGATTGATAGAGAAAAGGTTGGCGAATTAATTGACGCCTACCTTCTGTTTGTCGAAACTTATCCCACCGACACACTTGCACCTGTCTACCTCTTTAAAGCTGGCGATATGGCGATGAATACCAACCGTTCGGTACAGGCCATTCAATTCTATGGTCGGATTATTGAAGAATATCCTGACTATCCTAAATTGCCGGAAGCCATGTTCCTGCAAGGATATGTCTATGAAAACAATCTTGGACGTGTTGATAAAGCCAAAGAAATTTACGAGAAGTTCCTTGAGCTTTATCCTGAAAATGATTTTGCTGACGATGCAGAAGTTTCGTTGAAATATTTAGGGAAATCTCCGGAAGAATTAATTGAAATTTTTCAGCAACAGGCTGCTCAGGAAGCGGATTAATTCGCTTTTTCTTTCCCCTCAGGTTTTGTTAAATCCTGATTAAACTCACTGTCCAGAAAGTTTTTTAGTTGCGATGGCTTAACATTCAGCGTCAGTTCTCCGCGCTGGGCATAGGCAATCTGCCCGGTTTCCTCCGAAACAACCAACGCAAGGGCATCAGTTTTTTCGGTAATACCTACAGCGGCTCTGTGCCTTAACCCCAAGTCACCCGATAATTGTCGATTGCCTGATACCGGTATGATGGCACGTGCTTTATGGATTTTATTGTTCAAAATAATTACTGCGCCATCGTGTAAAGGGCTATTTTTAAAAAAAATACTAATAAGAAGGTCTTCACTGATCTTTGCATCTAAAGAAAGACCAGTCTCGGCATATTGCCTTAATTCGTTCACCCTTGCAATAACAATAAGTGCTCCTGTTTTACTCAGTGCCATCTTGCGACAAGCTGAAACAATGTGATCAACATTCAATTCATTAAGACTTCCATTGGAAAACTTGAAAATACCAAAACGCTTGCGCATTTTATCCAGAAACCTTGGAGTGCCAATCAAAAGGAGGAATTGCCTGATCTCCGGCTGAAAAACAATGATTAATGCGATAAAACCCACCGAGATAAAAGCACCGAGGATTTGGCTAACCATTTCCATTTCAAGCAACAGTACGACACGCCATAAAATAAAGATCGAGATAATACCCAGGAAAATGTTGATGGCTGCCGTACCCTTCACAAGATTATAAAGCACATAAATAAGCAATGCAACCAAAAAGATATCAATGAAATCAGTGAGTTTGATCTGAATGAACGCAGTGGTGAATAGTTCTGACATAATCTTGTTTTTACAGGCCAAAAATAACTAAAACCTGCAACTTCCCGAACATTAACAAAAATGGGGCAAACAATTTTTTATTTTAAATGTTTACTATTCGTCAAGAAGATGAAAAATACAATGACTGAAATACTTAACAATTTCCCTCTTTTTCCAATAAGCATAATTGTACTTCCAGGTGAAATACAACCGCTCCATATCTTTGAGCCGCGTTACAAACAATTGATCCGCGATATGGAGGAAACCAAAGGTACTTTTGGAATACCTTTTATTGTTGATGGAAAACTTTGTCAATATGGTTCCGGAGTAGTTTTACACAAAATTCTGGCTGTAAGCCCTACCGGCGAAATGGATATTCTTGTAAAAGGAGTCAACATTTTCAGTATCGAAAGTATGGAGGAGCAACTTGCAGGCAAGCTCTATGGCGGTGGTACAGTTAAAATCCTCAATGAGATAAATAAACCTCCATCAAATGATTTACGTAAAAAATTTGAAGGCTATCAAAACCAGCTTTCCCGGATCAATAAAATGGATGCAACCCCATCAACACTGCCCTTGAACCCTCTAATCCTTGATATCGCCGGCCAGATGCCTTTAGAACTCGAAGAGAAATACAAATTTATCAGGTTAGATTGCCATGAGAAAAGAGAACATTTTCTCATGATTAAACTAAATTTTCTATTGATGATCAATAAAAAACTGGAAGAAGTCGGATACCGGTTTTATTTGAATTGATCTCATCGTACCATTTTCCCTTTTTCACTTCAAACCATTTGCTTTTTGAATTGATTTAAAATACAGTCAATTAGATACTATTTTTGACAAGTCTTGAAGACGTTGTCAGGTCAGGAAAACCTGTCAACGTGCGATACCCTGCATACGGGGCTTGCAGGGATAGACGCTGTGTTTAAAAAACTTCAATTCTTCGGTACATCTATATTCAGCTTTTGAGCAAATCGGAATTCATTCCTCACATTTGATTTTCTCTTCGATCCTTACAAACTCAAATCTCATCGAGCGGTATTGATTACCGATTTCGGCCACCAGATTTACTTCTGAAACCAAACTGTAGCTGATGAAAGTGGGAAAATCATGCTTTGTATTTTCACTGCGGAAGCTGTTTTCCGTGGTCGCTACAATTTCAAAGGAAACCGGCTGCTGGTTTTGCGGCACGTCTGCTAAAAAGAAATAATGATCAGCAGTCTTCCTGATCAGCATTTGCTCTTTAAAAGTCGTATCGCTTCCAGACAATGAGAAAGCGCTACCTGAAATTTTTCCATTGATGGTATCTACCACCCAGTGTTCATAATCGCCTGTTTCGGTGTTTTGCCAAGTTCCCATTAGCCATAAAAAATCGCTGGTTTTCAATTCCTTAGTCTGGCTGTTGCCTGCTAAATGAAGAAGCAGAATACTGATGATAAAGGTTAGACTTTTCATAATGAATGTGCTTTTTAAATTAATCCAAAAGAAATTGCAATAAAACTTGGTCCGTTTAGTCCACCGTGCATGATTACCCCCACCCAGGAGTTTTTGGTGCGCTGCACAATGTACGATTGAATGAAAATGAGTGGAATTAAGGTAATCATCAGTTGCCAGCCGAAAGCGATGTGAAACAACCCCCAACCTACGCCATGAATTAGCCAGGCATTCTTTCCGAAAGCCACTTCCTGGCGGGGAAGCATTACGCCGCGCCACAACAGTTCTTCGCCCATAATATTTAAAACCCAGTATGGAAGCCACACAGCCAGCAGCCAATAGCGTCCGGCACTTAAAGGTTCAAATGACATGAATGGTGGCGAGTGATCGAAGGCGCCGATGAAATATTCCAGTGTTTTGAGAACCAAGCCGCTTATTATTCCAACCACTAATAATCCTCCTATGCTCCAGATCAGATCGTTAGTAGTAATTTTCCTGAACCTGAGCCGGTCACTCCATGTTGCTTTCGAAAAATTTTCTCCTTCGGATTTTAAAATGAAAATCGCTGCCAAAATCAATGGGGTGAATATTCCCAACCCTGCAACCACGAACCAGAAAAAGATATTCTCCATCCCGGTTTGCTCACTCAAAAAGGGAATCAAGTACTTTGTCAAAACAAACATCAGCAATGCAGCAGGAATGTAGATCACAAAAGATGCTACATAGCCCATTTTCGGTAATTTATCGAGAGAGTAGTTCATTACGTTCAAATGATTTAATCACTATTCTACAAACAAAACCAACCCTTTCAGGTATTGCCCTTCAGGGTGATAGATATTAATGGGATGATCGGCAGGCTGTGTCATTTGTTGCAGTATCCTCACCGGGCGACCAACAGCCGCTGCAGCAGCAAAAACAGACAGCCGGAAATCATCCGGAGTGACCACCTGCGAGCAGGAAAAAGTAAAAAGTACCCCACCAGGTGTCAGTTTTCTGATTGCGGCTTCGTTTAGCCTCCGGTAGGCTTTCAGCGCATTATCAAGTGATTGACGGTGCTTTGCAAATGCTGGCGGATCAAGCACGATCACATCGTATTGACTGTTTTCATTTCTTAAAAAATCGAATACATCATCAGTCAGAAACCGGTGTTTTTCATGTTGCCCAAAGTTAAGTTCCATGTTGGTTTGTGCAAGATGCACTGCCTTCTCAGATGCATCAACACTGTCAATCTGAATTGCCCTTCCCCTGCCGGCGTACACCGAAAAACCGCCGGTGTAGGAGAACAAATTGGCCACTTTTTTTCGGTTGCAGTAACCCTGCAGAAGTTTCCGGTTTTCGCGCTGGTCGATGAAAAATCCTGTTTTTTGTCCTTCACGGATGTCAATTTCAAATTGATTTCCATTTTCAAGTACGATCACTTTTTCGGCTGAACCTTTCAGAAAATCACCTGTGGCCTGCTCTCTTGCAGTATTCAAGGTGCCTTCGCTTTTGTCGTAAACGGCTGTAATTTGCTCTCCTAAAATTTCTGTCAGGATTTCGGCAAACAGCTCCCTGTGCTGGTACATCCCTACCGAATGCGCCTGCAACACAGCCACACCATTGTAAAAATCGACAATTAACCCGGGGAAACCATCGCCCTCGCCATGGATCAATCTGAAGACGTTGGTTTCAGGGTTATCGAAAAAACCGATTGACCTGCGGAAGTTGATCGCCTTCAAAAACTTTTCCTGCCAAAAAGTGTTGTCAGCTTCGGTTTTTTGAAAGGAAAAAATCCTGACCATAATGGAGCCATTTTGAAAATGACCCGTGGCCAGGTATTCGCCATTGTTGGAATAAACTTCAACAATATCTCCGTCGGATGGCTTTCCGGCAATGCTTTTTATTGCACCCGAAAAGACCCACAGGTGAAAACGCTCCAGCGACCGTTCCCTACCGGATTTTAGTGTTACTTTTGGAAATTGAAAATGCATACCTTGTATTTTGCTACAAATTAAATCAAAACTCTGGCAATGGAAATAATCTATCAGACCATCGGATACCTCGTAACAGCATTTGACAACCCTGAAGAGATGCCGATACAACCCTGCAGCAGGTTGGTGAAGCCTGGTCATGCAGTGATCGAACCGGAATATTTTGAAGGGTTGAAGGACATAGAAACATTTTCACATGTCATACTAATTTATCATTTTCACAGGAGGACAAAAACATCACTCCGGGTAAAACCATTTCTTGATCAGGAAGAGCGCGGGGTATTTGCCACAAGAGCTCCTGTCAGGCCAAATGCCATCGGTTTGTCAATCGTAAAATTGGTAAAAATTGAGGAAAACAGGTTGTATTTTGAAAATCTCGATATGCTCAACGGTACGCCATTGCTCGATATCAAACCTTATGTTCCGGAATTTGACCAGCCTTCAGAAGCAACTTCAGGATGGCTGAGTGCCTTAAAAGATACGACAATGATTGTTTCGGACAAGCGGTTCGAATAATTGGGCAACAATTTACACTGGTTTGACAATTACTATCTTTCAATTGCGTTCGCTTTGTCTTAATTTGAAAATTATGGCTTTACAGGAAGAATTAGAAAAACAAGGTCTCTTTCTCTTTAAATACAGAAGCTACCTGCCATTGATTGTTTTGTTTATTGGCTTTGTACTTTACATGCGAACTGAAATGTATCCTGAGACATTTTTCCTGGAAGAAACTCCGTATGAAATCTATTTTGAGATGATTTGTTTAGTAATCAGCCTGTTTGGTCTGGTTATCAGGGTATACACGGTTGGTTACACTCCAAAAAACACTTCCGGAAGGAATACTAAAGAAGGCCAGGTTGCTGAAAGCCTGAACACAACAGGGATCTATTCTATGGTCAGGCATCCGCTTTATTTAGGGAACTTCCTCATGTGGTTGGGGCCGGCAATGCTTACTGGACATTTCTGGTTTATCATTGCATTTGTATTTTTTTATTGGGTTTACTATGAACGTATAATGTTCGCTGAGGAGCAATTTTTAAGAAAAAAATTTGGCCAGCAATATCTTGATTGGTCTGATGAAGTTCCAGCATTTGTTCCGGCATACAAAAAATTCAAAAAACCAAACCTGATGTTTAGCTGGAAAAAAGTATTAAAGAAAGAGAAAAACGGCTTATTTGCTTTGTTTTTAATCTTTTTTGCTTTTGATGTTACCGGCGAGTTTATTGAGCGTGAGAACCATTTTAACCTTTTTTTAATCTACGCTGTGATATTAACAGGGTTTGGGTTTATCTTCCTGAAATACATCAAGCACAACACGCATTTACTTAATGAAACTGAAAGATAACTTAACAGATTAAGCTCTTCAAATCGTCTGATCAATTTACGTTTTGTTCTAATTTAGAAGTGTGGCGATGACATTTTTCAATATCAATTCTATTTAAAAAACGACTTTTATAAATAGTTTCAGGTAGGAAGGTCATCTGATTGCGTCTCAATTTTAAAATCATTTAGCACTCGCCTGACTTCCCCTGCATTATTGGTTTCCATTAGTGCAGCGCGCAACCGGGCAGCTCCTTTAAAAGCATTGGTATAAATCTTGAAAAACCGCTTCAACGTTGCAAAATTCCGTTCAGTACCCCAGGTTTTGGTAAACAAATCCACATGATGCCAGAGCAGTTCCAGTTTGTCGTTAACTGTGATTTCAGGTTGTGGTAGGTTGAAAAACCATGGATTATGGAAGATCCCTCTACCCACCATCACACCATCGGCGCCGGTTGCAACGCATTTTTGAAGGGCATCCTCCACACTCATCACATCACCATTGCCTATTATCGGTATGTTTTTTCCAGATTGGTTACGCATCCCCACCGCTTTAGCGATTTCACGCCAGTCGGCATCCACTTCCGATTGGTCTTTCTGGGTGCGGGCGTGAAGGATAATGGCGGCCGGGTCTTGTTCCAGCAAAAACCCAATCCAGTTTTCGGTATCATGCTTTTTGAGCCCGGTTCGGGTTTTTATGCTGACAGGAATGTTGGATGCTTCCTTTGCAGCCTTGATGATCTCGGCTGCCAGTGCCGGTTGCCCGATCAATGCCGAACATCCGCCCTGCTTAACAATTTTCTTCACCGGACAACCCATGTTGATGTCAATGCCATCGAATTGCATTTCAGCGCAGATTAGCCGGGTTGCTTCATAAAACTTCTCCGGGTTGGCGCCCCAAACCTGGGCAACTATCTTCATCCCCTTGCTCCTCAACACAGCCCTCTCCGTATCGTTGACCATCAGCCGGCTGATCACATTCGGCCGCCCCACCGGATGACACAATCCGTCGGTAGAAGTAAATTCGGTAAAGATCACATGAAAAAACCGTGGATCGGAAATTTCCATCACCAATTGCCGGAAAGAGGTATCGGTAACATCCTCCATCGGCGCAAGCGTGAACACCGGTTTGGGCAGTAAAGTCCAGAAATTATCCATCAAGATCTGTAAAAAATAGTCCACAAAAATAGTATTTCCGGACAGAGCGCTTTCGTAAGTCAGGAAGGAGTTACATTTGCGGGTATTTTTATTTAATCATCTCCAACAGCATATACCATGAATTTCTCTGATTTGATTCAGCAACGCTTCAGTGCCCGAAAATACCTAAACAAGCCAGTCGAGCCTGAAAAAATTACCCGCTGCCTTGAAGCCGCCCGCCTCGCCCCTTCAGCCAGCAATTCTCAGCCCTGGCGCTTTATTGTTGTCAACAACCCCGGACTGAAAGAAAAAGTGGCAGCGGAAACGTACAGCACATTGCTGACTTTCAATAAATTTGTCCACCAGGCTCCGGTAATTGTTGTGTTTGTTATCGAATCACCGAAGCTGATCACTCAAATCGGCGGGCGCATCAAAAACAAGGAGTATTCATTGATTGATATTGGCATTGCTGCTGAACACTTTTGTCTGCAGGCCACCGAGGAGGGGCTTGGTACTTGTATGCTGGGATGGTACAATGAAAAGGCAATTAAAACCTTACTGAATATTCCTGCTTCGAGAACTATTGGTTTGCTGGTTACACTTGGCTATCCTGACTATGAGACTGTTCCATCAAAAAAACGGAAAACATTTGAATCGCTGGTGAGTTATAACAGTTACTAATGCATAGGGAACAAAGCGGTGAGTGCGGAACTGGAAATAGGGTCTGTTTTGATAAGGCAGCATGAACTTTTACTATTTTCTTGTTGTTTAACTTGATATAAAATTTCTTCAACAGAGTTCAAATTAAAGAGCTCCAGATTATTTAAACTTCAATTTGGGTTAAATGGAAAAGAAAACATTTCTTATTGTTGGCGGGTCTTCGGGCATAGGTCTTGAATTAACGAAAAAATTATCAGTCCGGGGTCACCAGGTTTTTGTATATTCAAGAAAAGGTGAAAACCTGATCGGAATGGAAAATGTGCATTTCCGCTCACTTGATGTAACCGACGATGAAATTGATATGGGAGACCTTCCTGAGGTCATTGACGGACTGGTGTATTGTCCTGGTACTATTAACCTTAAACCATTCAGGAGATTAGATGAGAATGATTTTCTCAGCGATTTTAAAATAAATGTCACCGGTGCTGTCAAGGTGATTCAAAAAGCATACACTGCGCTTCGTAAGTCTGATCAGGCTTCTATCGTGATGTTCAGCACCGTGGCTGTAAAAGTGGGCATGAATTTTCACAGCAGTATTGCCGCCTCAAAAGGCGCCGTTGAAGGCTTGGTCAGATCACTGGCAGCCGAATTTGCCCCAAAGATCAGGGTGAATGCCATTGCTCCTTCTCTGACGGATACCCCTTTGGCTGCTCCTCTTCTATCTACAGAGGCCAAAAAAAATCATTCATCTGAAATACACCCGTTAAAAAGGTACGGAAAAACTGAGGACCAGGTGAATGCAGCATTGTTCCTGCTTGGCGGGGAATCCTCCTGGATCACAGGTCAGATTTTGCATGTCGATGGCGGGTTGTCAGTGATTAAATCCTGATCATATTTAGTGTCAGCAATAATGCCCCCCATTTTTCGTCTAAAGCATTTTCGATCCATTGTTTGCAGGTAAAAAGATTCTTATAACTTTGCAGCCCTTACCTGATAACTCTCCTGATAATTTGAATGAATTTATCTCAACTAACTTATAAATCATGAGACACTATTTTTTTCTTTTAATTGCCATCGGTATGACGCTTTTTAGCTGTACTCAAAAGCCAGAGAACCCGCTACTGGCTGAATTCAAAACACCATTCGGGGCTCCGCCATTCGATCAAATTCAGAATGAGCATTTTATGCCTGCCTACAAGGAGGCTATTCAATTGCACAAGGCTGAAATTGACGCCATCACGAGTAATACATCGGCACCCGATTTCACAAATACAATCGAAGCTTACGACAATGCTGGGGAACTTCTTAACCAGGTCAGCAGCATTTTCGGAGGACTGAACGGGGCGAATACGAACCCGGGTTTGCAGGAAATTGCCAAAGAAAGTACACCATTACTGTCGGCTCACCGCAATGACATTCGCTTCAACGAAAAGCTTTTTGAAAGAGTAAAAGCAGTTTATGATCAGCGTAATAATATAGGACTCGATCAGGAGCAACTGCGTGTTGTCGAGAAAATCTACGATGATTTTGCCCGGAATGGCGCTGCACTGCCCGAAGCCCAAAGAAACGAACTCAAAGCCATCAACGAGCGCATGTCGATGGTATCACTGCAGTTGAGTCAAAACCTGCTTGCCGAGAATAACGGTTTTAAATTGGTGATTGACAATGAACTTGATCTTGCCGGGCTCCCTGATGGAGTAATTGCAGCTGCAGCTGAAGAAGCCAAAGCAGCCGGTCAGGAAGGTAAATGGGTGTTTACCCTCGCAAAACCAAGCTGGACGCCGTTCCTTCAGTTTTCAGAGCGCCGTGACTTACGCGAAAAACTTTACAGGGCATATTTCATGCGCGGTGACAACAACAACGAGACCGACAACAAGGCTTTATTCGTCGAATTGATGACCCTGCGCCAAAAAATGGCTGAATTGCTTGGCTATACAAATTATGCTGAGTTTTTTATCAGCGACCAGATGGCGGGATCTCCGCAAAACGTGTATGATTTTCTTTACCAGGTTTGGGAACCTTCTATTGTAAGGGCTAAAACAGAACGGGATGACATGCAGGCGATCATTAATCGGGAAGATAAAGATTTCACCCTTCAATCATGGGATTGGTGGTATTATGCTGAAATTGTCCGCGCAGAAAAGTATAACCTGAATGAGGATGAGTTGAAACCTTACTTTACACTGGATAATGTGCGGGAAGGAGTTTTTAAACTGACCAACAATCTTTTTGGCCTCACATACAACAGGCGAACGGATGTGCCGGTTTATCATCCGGAAGTAGAAGCTTTTGAAGTGATTGACAATGATGGCAGCCATCTTGGGCTACTTTATATCGATCCACATCCCCGTCCAGGTAAGCGAAGCGGCGCCTGGTGCGGAACCTATCGTAACGGATCATGGAAAAATGGTGAAAAGATTGCCCCAATCGTTACCATCGTGATGAACTTCACCCGCCCGACCGGAGATCAGCCTGCGCTGCTTAGCTGGGACGAAACTACCACCTATTTTCATGAATTCGGTCATGCCCTGCACAATCTTTTTGCCAATGGTCATTTTAAAAGGACCAGCCGGAGTGTTCCACGCGACTTTGTGGAATTGCCTTCACAAATACTCGAAAACTGGGCAAGGGAGCCTGAATTACTCAAAACTTACGCCCTGCATTACCAGACCGGTCAACCCATTCCGGATGAATTGATTGAAAAACTTGATAACAGCAAGTACTTTAACCAGGGATTTGATAACACAGAATACCTTGCTGCCGCTATTCTCGATATGGACTGGCATACCGGTAGTGTTACACAGGAAACTGATGTCAATGCTTTCGAAAAAGCCACCCTTGACAGAATCGGCCTGATCCCCGAAATTGTTCCCCGTTACCGCACAACCAACTTTGGCCATATTTTCGGGTCGGGATACGCTGCAGGTTACTACGTTTATCGCTGGGCAGGTGTGCTCGATGCGGATGCTTTTGCTGCTTTTAAAGAATCAGGGGATATTTACAACCAGCAACTTGCTGCCAATTTTCGCAAGTACATCCTGGCCGAAAACGCACTGTGGGAAGGGATGGATGCCTATGTAAAATTCCGTGGTCATGAACCTTCAATTGATCCTTTCCTGGAAAGAAGCGGTTTGAAATAATCTGAAAACTTCACACTAAAAGAGGCTGTCCTAAAAGTCTGGATTTTACCCGAACCGTTGAAAATCCAAATGAAAGACTTTTGAGACAGCCTCTTTTTTTTTCAAGCGTCAACCATCAGGGCATAGTTTTACTTTTTATCTCTATTCCGCCTTTAACATAGATATCTTGCTGCGGGAAAGGAATTTCGATATTGTGAGCTTTGAACTTTTCAAAGATGGCATAATACAGCTGGCTTTTCAGGACTTTTGGCTTATCGCTGTATGTTTGTGTCCACACACGCAAATTAAAATTAAGGCTACTGTCTCCGAATTCATCAAAAAGTACATCTGGTTCTGGGTTTTTGAGTACCTCCGGATTATCATTTGCAACCTCCAACAGCAGCTTTCTGATGGTTGCAGGGTCTTCCTTATAGGCCACACTCACCGGAAAGTTTAACCTTACATTACGATCGTTAAGGCTCCAGTTTATTACCCGTTCGTTGATAAAAGCTGAATTGGGTACAATAACACTGATGTTATCATTGGTGATAATGGTTGTGGAGCGTGCTGAGATACTGGCAACAGTTCCTAAAATATCATCCACTTCCACACGGTCGCCTACTTTGATTGGGCGTTCAAACAGAATGATAACGCCACTGATAAAGTTGTTGGTGACATTCTGAAGGCCGAACCCAATACCAATTCCTAAAGCTCCGATAAGCAATCCCAAAGCACTCAGATCAATACCTGAAGTTTGAAAAATGATATACGTGCCCAAAAGAACCAGCACATAACGAATGATCGTAGCAATGGATTGACTTACCCCAATATCGAGTTTATAGCGGGGGAAGATTTTATTTACCAGCAATTTCTTCAGTTTGGATGTCAGGTAAATCAATAAGAAGAGCGAAACTACGACGATTGTCAATGATTTTAAAGTAAGTGGTGTGGAACCAAGTTTCAACAACTCAAAGTTCCAGATATCTCGAATTCGTTCCAGGATTGATTCAAACTGGTTCATAGGGCAATTTTTAAATTTTTACAATATTCATAACCAATTTCAAACATCTCGTCAACATGTGATGTATTCAAGAGTTCAAACTTTGACAATTTTTCAGGCTCAATTAAAATATCACATTTGCCGTCAATCCCTTTGGTTGTTGCATTTACACTCAGTTGAAATGCCCTTGTAGCAGCATCTATAAGGTTTTGAATTTTTAAAATTGTTTGTAACGGACTAATGTTTACAGCAATGATTTTCCGACATTTCCCTATCAACGGTTCAACCGGCAAATTGTCCATTATTCCTCCATCAGCATAAAGACTTTGACCAATTTTTACAGGTGAAAACAATACTGGTATTGACATGGAAGCCTGGATGATTGTTGTAAGATCACCTTTGTTGAAATACTCAATTTTTCCCTCAAAGAGATTTGTAGTAGCCACATACAGTGGAATCTTCAGATCGGCAAAATCATCAACAGAAAGATGCTTTTTCAGTAATTCCCTGGTTCTATCAAGGCTTAATAAGCCATTTTTTGGCACGATAACCTGCGCATAATCATTGAACTTGTTCTCCTTCATCATCGTAAAAATATCATCAGGTTTCATTCCTGATGCAATAAAAACACCGACGAGAGCTCCCGCACTCACTCCGGAAATAATATCCGGTTGAATGCCTTTTTCCTCTAACGCCTTCAGAACTCCAAGATGGGCAAATCCCCTTGCTCCACCCCCGCCCAATGCAATACCGATTTTATATTTTTTCATTTTCAATGATGTAAGTTGATTAAATATTTTTTCAATTTTGATGGTCATTGTATTCACAGTTTTGAATTATTTAATCAATCACAGGCTTTTTCAACGATTTGGACAAAGATAGCAAAAGAAATTTTCAGATAACTACAGATTTTAAAACGGATAGTTTCTCATTTAGCCCCTGGACTTATATGAGATATTGTTGAGCAGAACCTGACATCTTTATGTTTCAATCATGATATTATCCTAAAAAATTGAAAAATATATCAGATTATCAATAAATTAGCTTATTTTTGTCAAAATCGATTCCAAAAAATTAATTTTTAGTCATGTTTAAAGAGAAAGTATTTACCCCCGCAGACACGATTGCAACCAAAGAAAAAACTGATCTTGTTGATTTTTTATACGACCATCTCGAAGAATACGGGGACAAAAAAGAGCACATTACCAATTCAATAGATTATGCCATGCACCATTACCCCCTTGCAGGTGGTTTTGTGTTGCAGGTAAATAAAGGTGAAGAGATCATTGGTGCAGTTGTGATGAACAAGACCGGAATGGAAGGCTTCATACCTGAAAATGTATTGGTTTATATAGCTGTGCATCGCGATTACCGGGGAAAGGGTATAGGAAAAACCCTGATGGAAAAAGCAATAAGACTGGCCAAAGGTGATGTTGCATTGCACGTTGAACAAGATAATCCTGCAAATTTCCTTTACAAAAAATTAGGCTTTGTAAATCCGTATCTGGAGATGAGGTATTATAAAAATGGAAAATAACCGGGAAGGTCCCTTCCTACTTGTTTCCAGACCTTTTTTTTATACTATCCTAAAATTGTAAAATGCATTTTCCCTCAATTATCGAGATCAGCAAATCCGCGCTGAGGCATAACATTTCATTTCTCCAATCCTATTTGCAACCGGGCGTCAGAATTTCCTCGGTTGTTAAAGCCAATGCATACGGCCACGGTGTTTCTGTATTTGTTCCCCTCGCTGAAGAATTTGGCATTGATCATTTCTCCGTTTTTAGTCTTGATGAGGCTTTCAACGTCAGGAAGTCATTGAAAAATCACGCTGATATCATGGTCATGGGCTGGGTTGATCCGAAAGATATTCCCTGGGCAGTTGAGCATGATACTGAGTTTTATGTTTTTGAGATGGATACACTACATGCTGCATTAAATGCGGCAAAATTCAATAGAAAACAAGCAAAAGTACATCTTGAAGTTGAAACCGGTATGAACAGAACCGGTCTCTCTGTCAGAGACCTCAAAAAAGCAATGAAGTTGATCACAGAAAACGTTGCATATTTTAATATCCGTGGGCTATGTACACACTACGCCGGTGCTGAGAGCATCTCCAATTATCTCAGGGTAATTCATCAATTGAAAAGATTTAACCAAAAACGAAAGTTGTTGCTGCACAACGGCATCGTTCCCGCATTTAACCATACGGCTTGCTCTGCAGCATGTGTCGCCTACCCGAAAACACAAATGGATATGGTAAGGATCGGTATCCTGCAATACGGCTTTTGGCCCAGTCCCGAGACTTTCATTCACTACATCCATGGAAGGAATGACAAAACTGATCCCTTACAACGTGTCTTGAGCTGGAAAAGTAAAATCATGAGTATAAAGGATGTCAGTGAAGGGGAATTTGTCAGTTATGGTACGACCTACCTGGCAAAAAGTGATATGCGAATAGCCATTATTCCTGCCGGTTACTCGCATGGATACAGCCGTTCACTAAGTAATCAGGGCAGGGTGCTGATTAGCAATCAGCGGGTGGGAGTGATTGGTACTGTAAATATGAACATGCTGATTGCCGATATTACCGGACTTGAAGATGCCAAGATAGGAGATGAAGTGGTGTTTATTGGTCGTCAGGGTGATAAAGTGATTAATGTTTCCTCTTTTACTGAGTTAAGCGACCAACTGAATTATGAATTACTGGCCAGGCTTCCTATGAATATTCCACGAATAATTGTTGACTAAAAATCCAAACCAATGGCATATGTTGAATTAAACAGGCGAAAGCTAAGGCATAATTACAAATTTCTTAAAGAACTCTTCGGCAAGCACAACATCAAATGGGGAGTAGTATCGAAGTTACTTTGCGGGAATAAAAAATTTATCCAGGAGGTTTTAGCTTTGAACCCATTAGAAATTCACGACTCAAGAATCAGCAACCTCAAAACAATAAAAGAGCTGGCGCCCGACATGCAAACCGTTTACATCAAACCCCCTCCCAATGGATCAATACCGGGTTTGGTGAAATATGCAGATGTCAGCTTTAATACAAGCTTTAAAACCATTAAGATGATCTCGGATGAGGCTGTATTGCAGAACAAGATCCATAAGATCATTATTATGATTGAGATGGGCGACTTACGGGAAGGGGTGATGGGTGATGAATTGATGAATTTCTACAAAAGGGTGTTTACTTTGCCAAACATCGAGGTAATAGGAGTTGGCGCAAATCTAAACTGTCTCAACGGCGTTATGCCGACACACGACAAACTCATTCAGCTAAGTCTTTACAAGCAACTCATCGAAGCCAGGTTCAATAGAAAAATCCCCTGGGTAACGGGTGGGTCTTCGGTGACAATACCCCTTGTTTTTAAAAAACTTATCCCAAAAGGGATCAATCATTTCAGGATTGGGGAAACACTTTTCAGGGGGATTGATTTGTTCGAAGATAAATTGATTCCCGGAATGAAAGGAGATGTTTTCAGGTTACATACTGAGATCATTGAGCTGAGGGAAAAGCCAAAAATCCCCTCGGGTGAAATTGGAACAAATGTAGCAGGCGAAACACCCGAGATTGATGAAAATAATTATGGAAAAACTTCATTTCGTGCCATTCTCGACATCGGTTTGTTGGATATTAAACCTGTTGATCTTGTGTCTGAGGATAAATCAATAGAGTACTCCGGTGCCAGCTCCGATATGGTGGTGATGGACTTGGGAAAAAATGAAAATAATTATAAAGTAGGTGACACAATCTCGTTCAAATTGAGCTATATGGGCATTCTGGCCATCATGAATTCAAATTACATCAGCAAAGAGATTGTACAATGATTGCTTTGATTTTGTCGCAGATGTGAAACTATACGAACTTTAAGCCTTAAAGATAGATGACAAAAGGACACCTGGTATCAATAACCGGCAAAAGCAGCCAAATTCAATGCAATGGAGTAGTGCAGGAATTGTTTTAGGAAGGTAGGGTTTTCATTTTGAGAAAGATCACTGACCATGAAAACGACGAGCAACTCATTTTGATCAATTTCCGCATTGAAATTCAGCATGATACTGTTTGTCTCATTAGCATAGCGGGTAATATAATAGCTTGCGTATTCCCATTCATCGTCTTCTTCAAAAAAATCAGCATCGTCTTCATCCATGTACCAGCTATCAGTGCTGCTTACAAATGGCATACTTAAAACGTGATTGAAAATTTTGTAAGCATTGGTTTTTGCATTTGCAAAATCACCCGCATCATAAATCATTGCATAGTAGTGTAGCGTATTGTTCTCGTTGGTAGTATAAAACCAACCGTTTGAGTAGTCCATGGTTTCACCGGCAGGAATGGTGATGGTTGCTCCAGTTTGGTAATCTTCATAAACGTCGTATCTTGTGTTGTTCATGTTCAGATTGAACGCTGAAGTGATTTCAGATATATCATTTCTGTCTTCGACTTCCATTGTGGATAATATTTCCTGATAACTTGCACTCCAGGTCTTTGTTATTTCATTATCACCAGAGCCAACTATGTTATATTTCACATCGTCTTCCATCATTTTATTTTGCATTTCATTTCCTGAATTATCAGGCACAACAGTGTAACTGGCATATAGATTTGCCTGTAAAGATGCTGTTCCCGGGAATGGGTCGCTTGAAGCAAGAAGTTTGGGGATATAAAAACTGGCTGGGATGGCCCAATTCAAACGGGCAGTACCCGATCGAAGTCCACCGTCGGCAATTCCGATAACCTGACCGCTTTTTGTTAAAATCGGAGCTCCTGAATGACCAGGCTGGATGGTAGAACTAACACGTAATATCCTTACTTTTGATAAGGGATATCCCTGCTGTTCGTCAAGGATAAACTTGAAATCGGTATTGTTCACCAGGCTATTGAGTGTTGGGGGCGGATCAAGACTTCGGGAAAACCGCACATCATCCCCTGCCATGTGGAAAATCCCGTGAGGATAACCCCAAATGAAAAACTCACCGGTTGAATTATGATCAACATCAGCAAGTGATAAGGGAGTAATCCCCAAATCGGTATCTAGCTCGAGCAATGCAAGATCAGCTTCCTTTAGCACCCTGACTACTTTGATTACGCCGCTTTCTTTTTGTTGCCTGTCAGTATAAACCACAATATCTTTGACCGGAATTCCTGCAACAACATGAAGCGCTGTGATCACTTGTCTTGGATTACCATAACACCATCCCGTCCCATTACCGATCTTGGTTACAATTTTTCCTTTTTCATCAGGGCCTTTAAATGTCGTCTTGATCTTAACCACCGACCTTGCAGCATCACGATCGGAAGATTGTGCAAATAATGCTATAAATTGAACGGTTGCAAAGAAAAAAATAAAGGAAAGTAAAATTTTGGTTCTCATGTTCTTGGATTTCTAATTAAGCATTAATCTTTTTCGAGTTCACAAACCAGACCCGACAGTGAACCCATTATTTTAATTTGATTTACAGAAGGAAGTTTTTCAACCTCTACAGCTAACCTGGAAGTCATGTCATTTTCCTGCCATTTCGACAAGTCATCGCCGAGGTTGCACAAAGCAGTTTTGGAGTTGGACATTTTCATGCTGCACACCAGGAAACGCAATCCGCGAAGAAAGTCAAACCTGTCGCTTTCAGGAACATTCATTTCAATACTCGACATCAATACTGTCAACGCTGACTTATCAAGTGCCAGCATTTTTTCCTTTGCTACACTCCAGTCATCATTCCAGTTATCAGGATCAATCTCGGAGCATAGACTTTCGATGTCTTCGGCACTAAACAAATTGGACTGGTGTGCACGCTGCATTTCCCCAATTTCACCTGCTTCACCTGTTGTTGGATTAATGCCAAGCCGCTGGTAAGCGACAAATTTAAGCGCATCGCTGGAGTCATACCCGGCTTCGATATATTGCTGAACACTCTTTTTCACCGGAATGGTAAAGACTTCATTGGTTCTGATCCACATTCCAAAAAGGATACCCGCTACTACAGCCAGTCCAAACCATCCGGCACGCAGTGAAGTCAGCAGCGTTTCATTTTTATCCTTCTTGTACGTATCATTGTCCATACCGGTAAAACTCCGCTTTTCAAACCCAAGAAAGGCGCCAAGCGCAACAGTCAGAGTAGCCATGATGGCTTTTACCACTTCGGATACCGAAAGACCCATAATCAGTCCAAGCAGCAAACCCATCCCGATTCCTGATAAAATGGCGGCACGCCTCAAAGAGATGAGCAGCCTTTTTTCTTCTTTTTCCATTGGTGCAAGAGTTAAATGAAATTCTTTTACCTTAGCAAGCTATAGTATTCGTTGAAATGCTTGATTCTGTCAGCTAAACCAATGGTTCCGCCATTCACAGCCTTGGTTACTGCTGTGATTACATCCTCACCAGGTCCTCTGTCGCAAATAGCCCAAATGCGTTTGGAAGCAAAAAAGAAAGCTGCTGAAGCCAGTGGATATTTGGTCGCAACCAGGTCGGGGTTGGCAACGGTATCTTCACCAATAAACCTGGCAAAACTGGTGTAGTTGTCTTTTCCGGTGAGTTGGAGGAAACCTCTTCCCCTGAATTTAAAACCTTCACCGCTGGCCTCGTTACCATTTCCCATGCGGCTGGCATAGACCAGCGAGCCAATTTTTGCAGGATTGTTTGCGTAAGAGTCTGCTAAATTTCCGGGAAAATATTTTGGAAAAATTACCCGCAACCGCTCGGCTGAGTAGTTCATATTTTCTGTAACTATCCTGAAACCCCCACTTTCATGGCCACATTGGGCTAAAAAGTGAGCAAGACGCAGCCCATTGGTTATTTCAAACTTTTTGGCTGTGTCAGGAATTTGAGAAAGGACAGCATCTGGTATTTTACCTTTTAGCTTATCCAGTTTCAGAGGGCCGGATGAAACATTCCCCGAAGTTGCCGCAACGGAAGCACCAAATAGCTTTAACCACATTTTATCGTCAACAATACCGTTGGCTACAAACCCATTTTTTGCTTGCCATTCTTTAACTTTGGCCTCGGTACCTGACCCAAAGGATCCATCATCTGATATACCAAGTTTAGCTTGTAATTTTTTTACATCATCACCTCGTGAACCATTTTTGAGTAACATAATGAATAATTTTAAGGTTTATAATTTATTATAAGCAATCAAATTGACTAAAAGTTCACATTTTCAGTATTTTAACTAAAAATTAACAAAATGTTCGAAATGCATGCTTCAAAAAAAGCAAGCGGGTTGTAAGCCGTAATCAGGTCAAAACAAATAATTTGCATAGTTGCAAAAATGTATCAAAGATGCCAGTCTTCAATCATTTCGTTAAGACAAACAAAGCGATATTGTTTATTTTTGCCAAAATTTTTCATTTGTTGAATTTTCGATTCATTATTTTACTTTCGATATTTATCTTTGGTGCAGTGAGGGGTTACAGCCAGGATTTGCCAGCAAGGGACTCATTGTCTTTGCTGTCAGACTCTGCGTTGTTCCATTCGAATTATAATGATGCTGACTTCATTCCCGGTGATTTTTCATTTGTGCCTGCTGAAATTCTGTACGACTGTATTTGGGATAACTACAACATACGCTATAAATCGGAGATATTGCCTTCAAAAAAAGATACAGTGATGATCCCGTTAATAGGTCAGGATGACAATTGTTTTGTTACTCCATTTCAGGGAAAAGTTATCAGCGGGTTTAGGACGCCAAGAAGGAAAAATCACACGGGTACTGATGTTAAGCTTTCCAAAGGCGACAGCGTTTTATGTGCGTTTGACGGGAAAGTGCGCCTGGCAAGGACTTACAGTGGTTACGGGCTATTAGTGCTTGTCAGGCACAACAACGGTCTTGAAACGATTTACAGCCATTTGTCGAAAATATTGGTCAAAGAAAATCAATATATCAGCGCTGGCGAGATCATTGGTTTGGGTGGCAGGACAGGCAGAGCAACCACCGACCATTTGCACTTTGAGTCGCGGTTATTTGGTATTCCATTCAACTCTGAAAAATATATTGATTTTGAAAACGCTGAATTAAAGGGTGATACGTTGTATTATATCAATGGCCATATTGAGTTGCGTCTGGAAGATTTTCCATCTGCACCAGCCTCCAATGAACTTATTGCAGGATCTGTAAAAGGTGATGGGATCGCATACAAAATACAGAAAGGGGATACATTATCAGCCATTGCAAGGAAGTATAATACTTCTGTAAACCGCATCTGCCAGGATAATAATATAACAGTCACTAAAACCCTTAAAATTGGGGAAGTACTTGTAATCAGGTAAAAATTCGGTTAAATTGTATGTTTGGTTGAGTCATTTCATGCTGCACCTTTGGCTGAAAAGGAAATCAGGGAATTCTCAAATAGTTTGAATTCTCCTTATTTAATTGACAACCCTGTAAGCAAGTTAGGCTACCAACTTCCACCGGCGCCTCCTCCGCCAAAGCTGCCGCCACCAAATCCTCCAAATCCGCCTCCCCCTCCAAAACTTCCGCTTCCTCCACCAAATGATCCGCCGCCTGAGGTAAATGACCCCCATTTACCTTTCTGTTGCCCAAGTTGACTGGCAAGAAACAAGGCAGTCCAAAGAGGCATATTCGAACTGCGGCCACCATAGTTGGTCATTTTATTTTTTCGGGAAAATAAAATTATCATTAAAACAAAAATTAAAAAAGGAAATAATGCACCAATTAATACACCAACAGGTGGAGGTGTTTTTAGGTATTCTTCGGCTGAATATTCGCCTGCTGTGAGATTCATCAGAATGTCAGTGGCTCTGTCAAGGCCCTCAAAATATCGGTTTTCACGAAAAGAAGGGAACATTTCCTCTTCTAAAATACGCTTGACCACAGCATCGGGAACTGCTCCATCTAATCCATAACCAGTAGCAATGAATGCTTCACCGCTTGAAGTGCCTTGCTTCGGCTTGACTAAAACCACCAGACCATTGTTCTTCCCTTTACGTCCAATACCCCATTTCTCGCCTAGCAGATCTGCAAACTGTGCTTTATCATAATCCCCAAGGGAAGTTACCAGCACTACTGCAATTTGTGTAGAAGTAGAGTCATTAAATGCAACAAGTTTCTGCTCTAGTTTACTTATTTCAGTACTGCTCAGGGTCCCGGTAAAATCGTTGACAAGGCGCGGTGGATCGGGCTTTTCGGGAATTTCCACACTTTGGGCAAATGCCGATGCAACAAATAGGAAGTAAATGGTCAGCAAAGGCACGATTTTGCTCTGACAAGTTTTCATCATTCGTCTCATTTTTTTCAATTAACCGTATGAAATATCATCCGACAACTCATTCCTGTCACCTTTCTGGTAAGGGAAATATTTTTTCAGGTATTCACCGGTTCTTCCGATTCCATAAATCAATCCTTCGGCAAATTGATTCTCCCTAAAATAGCTGAGTATTTCCATATTCAACTCTTCCCAGAAAGATTCCGGTACATTCACATTTATTCCCACATCGCCAATTACTGCAAATTTCCTGTTTTTCACTGCCAGATAAAACAGCACTCCATTCCGCATTTCCGTGTTGTGCATGTTCAGTTTTTCAAATATAAAAGCAGCCCTGTCCAATACATCGCCCTGGCAGGTACTTTCGATGTGAACCCGAATTTCGCCGGAAGTATCCAGTTCGGCATTTAAAATGGCTTGTTTGACGTCAGCCTCGTCCTGAAATGAAAATAGCCTGGATGGAGATTTAATTAGATTACTTGTCATCATGTTGAGTTAAAAAATAAAAAGTCTGTTTAAAACTGTACCTCTGGGGCTTTTTCTGCGCCAACAGCGGCCTCAAAGTAAGGCTTCTTCTCAAATCCAAAGAAATTGGCATAAATATTTTTTGGAAATTGCCTGATGTAAGAATTGTAGGTTTGGGTTGACTCATTGAACTTCCGGCGGGCATTGGCAATCCGGTTTTCGGTTCCTTCGAGCTGCGCCTGTAGATCACGGAAATTTGTATTTGCTTTTAAATCAGGGTACCTTTCAACAGTTACAAGCAATCTGCTTAATGCTGAACTTACTGCCTGTTGTGATTTTTCGATTTGCTGTAAAGCGTTTTCATCGAGGTTGTTCACATTGAGTTGAACTTTTGTGGCACTTGCTCTTGCTTCGATTACACCAATCAGCGTTTCCTGCTCGAAATCTGCATAACCTTTGACTACATTAACCAGATTCGGTATCAGATCCATCCGGCGCTGGTAATCGGTAACTACCTGCGACCAGGAAGCTGTTACCTGCTCATCGTAACGGATAATACTGTTATAAGTACCTTTAACACTGGCATAAATTATAACGATCACCAAAAAAACGACACCCAGTGTCACGATCAGTTTTACATTTTTCATACGATTTTGATTTTTTAAATTTAGGTAGCGGTAACTGTGTAAATATTCAACGCCACCAGGTTTGTTATTATTTGTTTGTTTGTTGGTTTATAATATTTCAACACTTCGCTTGATAAACTTCGTTAGTTCTTCACCTTTAAGCAGGTTTTGCGAAAGTAAGGCGAGATCAGTCAACTGTTTAGCCATTTTTTCACGATTCTCATCACTTTCGTCAATGGCCATTTTGTAAATGAGGTTGTGATTACTATTAACGACAAGGTTAAACATTTCAGGCAATGAACCCATTCCCAATCCTCCACCAAGTGCCGACATATCCTTCATCCTGCGCATAAATTCAGGCTGTGTGATCATCACCGGGAGATCGTTTTCATCAAGTGTATCAAACACAACAGTGAATTTAGCCTTATCCACCGCTTTTTCAAATGCAGGCTTTATGGCATCTTGCTGTTTGTTATCGATTTTGGATAATGGGGTATCATCGCTTTTTCTGATGAGTTTATCGATGGTATCAGCATCAACCCTTACAAAGGAGCTGTTTTCAAATTTATGTTCGATGTTATTAATGAAATGATTGTCAAGGACGCCATCCATAAGTAAAACATCGTAGCCGCGTGATTTGGCTGCATCAATGTAACTGTGCTGTTCATCCTTATTGGTAGTATAGAGATAAACCAACTTTTTGTCTTTGTCAGTCTGTTGTTCCTTAATATTTTCCTTGTAATCGTCAAAAGTGAAGTACATGCCATCCACATTTTTGAAAAGGCAAATTTTCTGGGCGCGTTCATAGAACTTTTCTTCCGTGATCATGCCATATTGGATGAATACCTTTATATCATCCCATTTTTTCTCATACTCAACACGCTGGTTTTTAAAAATATCGTCGAGTTTGTCTGATACTTTTTTCATAATGTGGTTTGAAATCTGTTTTACCCTTCGGTCGCTCTGCAGGTAGCTTCGCGATACATTGAGCGGTATATCCGGTGAATCAAGCACACCATGCAGCAGGGTTAGAAAGTCAGGAACGATGCCCTCTACCGACTCAGTCACAAACACCTGGTTAACGTAAAGCTGAATCTTGTCGCGCTGCACTTCAAAGTTTCGTTTGACTTTCGGGAAATACAGCACACCGGTAAGGTTGAATGGATAATCCACATTGAGGTGAATATGAAAGAGCGGTTCCTCAAAGTTTAATGGGTAAAGCTCTCTGTAAAATTGCTTGTAATCTTCATCTTTAAGATCGGTTGGCGTTTTCTTCCAAAGCGGATCTATGTTGTTGATAATGTTTGGCTTTTCAATATCCTGGTACTTGTCATTGCCGTCTTTGTCCTTTTCACCTTCAATTTTAGCACTTTCCTTTTTGGTTCCAAACTGAATGGGAACAGGTAAAAACCGACAATATTTATTCAACAACTCCCTGATTTTATATTCTTCGAGGAATTCCTTCTCATCCTTACTGATGAAGAGTGTAACTTCAGTACCCCTGTCGGTCTTCTCGGCTTCTTCAATGCTATAATCCGGGCTTCCATCACAGCTCCATTTTACGGCTTTGGTAGGACCACCTTTTTTATAAGTTTTTGTAATCAGTTCTACTTTATCCGAAACCATAAAAGAAGAATAAAACCCCAGGCCAAAGTGTCCGATGATGGCATTTTGTTCTGCCTCGGTTTTTGTTTTGAATTTCTTTACAAATTCCTCAGCGCTCGAAAAGGCAATTTGGTTAATGTATTTATCCACCTCTTCTGCTGTCATCCCGATACCACGGTCTTTAATCGTAAGGATCCCTTTGTTTTTATCCACCTCAACATGGATTGTAAGATCGCCTAACTCATCCTTGAAATGTCCTGTGCTGGCCAAAGTTTTGAGTTTTTGCGTGGCATCTACTGCGTTGGAAATCAGCTCACGAAGAAAAATTTCATGATCTGAATAGAGAAATTTTTTGATGATGGGAAAGATGTTTTCAGTCTGAACATTTATTTTTCCTGTTTGCATACCGATTGAATTTTTGAAAGTTTCCGCCCGAAAATCAAAGCATGTGCCATGTCCTGGTAGGCTGACAATATGACAAGGAAATGGCATTCAAACAATAGAAATACTGTTGGTCAGGTAAGCATGTTGGTAATTTGAAACGCGGATGAAAGAAAAGGGGCAGAACTGATTTTTATTAAAAGTAAACCTCTGAATGTAGCTGATTGGTCTTCACCCCTTTCTGTGCAAGGATATCAAACGCTTCATGAATCATTTTGACATTGCCACATAGGTAGTATTCAGCTTTGGGATCAACTGTTGAATGCAGCAGGTAATCAGTAACACGGCCGTGAAAATCACCATTTTTGTCGCCTGTAGTGCAAAGGATAAATTTTGAAGGATTATACTCCTCCTGTTCATAGGCCTCATGGGCATATCTGACACCGTGTATGAGGGTGTAGTTCAGTTGTGGGTAGGATCGCACAAAACTGCGGAATGGAGCAATCCCGGTTCCCGTTGCAATAAGAATGAATTTGGAGTTTTTAATTTTTTCAGGATTCAACGTAAAAAAACCAAGTGGCCCGTCCATCTGCAATTGCGCCCCAGGGCTGAGTTTTTTCAACTTTTTTGACACATCACCTTCGAGCACTTCCTTAATAAGTACTTCGAAATAATTGTCCTGCTCTGCACTATAAACTGAATATTCACGGGCATTGTTCTGATCTTTTATCCCAAGTATCACATGCTGACCGGCAGTAAAATCAATCCCGTTCCTGTCAAAACGAAGCACATAGGCTGATTGGGTCAATTGCCTGATGCGTTGAACTTTGATGGACCTATCTATTGTTGTTTGGTGCTTTTCCATTCATTATGATAAAATAATTAGCCCAACTAACGTTGAATTGCTTTGCTTGTTCAAAAGAATGAAATGCACATAAAATAAGGTCATCAAATCGTACACATCTTTTATACCGTCTTGCTACCTTCATCCGGGCCCATTATTCTCAATATCGGCTTAAATTGTGAACGGATCAGCGGCCATTTTTCTGGATAAAGTTTAAACAAATGCTTGAAAGCTTTCATATTATGATTCACCATCCAACTTACAGCTGGAGGTTTCACGGGTCTTTCCAATGCATTCACTACGTTATGAGCGGTCATAGGTTGCCTGGCAGAATTTACTTTTTCAGCAGCTTCTTCCAACAGTGTCAGGTAGTTGAATGGTTTTTCATAAATGGTATCAGTCATGCTTCTCTCAGAGCTGTCAACCTTTGCTGCATTGAAATTTAGAAAGTCTTCAGTAATTTCAATCAAGTCAGTCCTATCTCCAATATCAAAATTTTTTGCCAATTCTACAGCCAGTTTTATGGCATTTTCTATTCTATGGTAATCAACTGAGGAAGATTTGATCAACTTTAAGGCGCCTTCCGAAAACAGGTACTTACGCCCTTCCTTCTCTGATATATTTGACAAAAAATAGTTACATGAATCCACCAGTCTTTCTTCATAGCGTTGCATCAATTCTTCCATTTTTCGTGTATTTTGTTCCATTTTGTGCCGGTTTTCCATAATCATTTCGCGAACATTCTGCCACACTATCCGGTCATCATTGGCCATTTTTAGTTTAGCCCTGATACTGTTTTGAATCATCTGACCGATCATCTCTTTATACTCCGGTTTCAATTCCTTATTCGACATACTGATGCCAAAATTTGTCATGTTTTCGGTAAAGTAAATAAACAGGAGGTCACTTCTGTTATCCGCTTCATTTGGAATACGTATCACAAGGACTACTTTTTGCAACTCGCTGAAAACATCCGGAATTCTGCGGGGTTGATTAATTTGGTTAAAAGGAAGTTCCTCTTCCGAGAACCAACTGAAAGGTGATTTAACTTTTCTCAGTTTTTCAACATCATTTGCACTGCCTTCGATTGCCATTTCAATCACCAGGGGTTGGTCGTCCTGAGGATTGGTGGTTAATGCTTTCAATGTTTTTGCACTTTGATCATAATACACGGCATCTATTCGGCGAATGCCCGGAAAAAGATGGTGGGCATAGCGAAGAATCATTGTGAGATCATTAACCAGAAATGAAAATTCACCGGGCATCTGATATTTTATTTTATGCTTCATGCAGATGGAAGCAGTTATGAACTACAAACAAATCGACAGCAAATCCACCCCTAAATCTCATCATTTTTAAGCTGGTAAAGATACAATTAATTAAAAGCTTAAGTATTAACTTAAGTATATAATTTAAGTTTATTTAAGTTTTTAAGTAATTAACTTGATTGATTTAAGTAAGTCACTTAAACAAAAATTTAAAGTAAAAATATGTATAAACTATTGATATCAGGTACTTTATAATACTATTTTTGTCGAAGTTAATTTTAATTATTGAAGTTAATTAAGCAAATTTACCATTTAATATTTGAGAAACTTAAAATGGCTTTAACGGCAATATCGATAATTATTAAAACACCAATAAATATGAATCCTCTTCAAAGAACAATCTTAGCAAACACCATGAAATCCAATTCGGGGAACGATGGTTTAAAGCCCTTTACCAGGAAAATGGCGATCTTGGAAAACCCACCTTGCTTTGTCAAATCATTTAAATGGCCGCCACTAATAAAGTCTGGATGCAAATTGATCGGTAGTGTGCTTGTAGAATACTATTCACATCTAAAATCAATGGTTATGCCTCTTTGGCAGTCAGCAAAACGCCGTTTTCTTTCTTTTGCCATACCTTACTTTATAAAGGCTGAAGGCAAATTTCAACAGTGGGCTAATTTATTTTACAACGAAATGGATGAAATCACACTGACAGACGATGGGTTAATTGATAGTAAACCAATTTCTGAGCAACACTTATCCAATGCTGTTGGAGGTGAGAATTTTGAACAGGCATATTACTGTGCCAAATCCACATTTGTCACACAACTTTTGGAAATAAAAAAATTTATTTTAAGGAGTTATGAGAAGATATCCATCTTGGTTGAATCCTTTTCAGGAAGAGTACAAAACCTTGTTTATAATCAGGTGATGTTTGAAGTTGTCAACGCTGATCAGCAATTTTCTGTTCGGATAAGTAATAAGTCAAGAACTTTTACAAAATTGATTTTTGTTGAAGAAAACCCTTTCATCAGTCATTTTAAAATACTTGGGTTAAACTCTGAAATAAAGAATGATTTGCGACATTTTACAAAGAGGTTCAACAGAAGATTTCTACATTATAAAGATGTGGCCATCGCATTGATTTACAAATTTTTAGAAAATTGCTTAAACCTTCAGACAGAAAACATGTATTTGCCTCCAATACCCACATCTGGTTTTAGCTTTACGGCTAATGACCCTGGCTACCCCTAAACAGCCAATCTTGCTGCAAAAAGCACAACCGTTTTGTATTGGATATCTTGCGAATCCAGACAATCATCCAACATACAATCAGGCTGGTTGTGTTTTTTGCAGCAATCACTCAAATACACCATAAAAAACTATGTATCTTTGCGGCTTAATGAACCGTTAACCTAATCAATTGATTTAAAATTCATTAAACCAAAAAGATAATTTATGCTTCAACTATTAATTGGTTTTCAGTTATTTGGAGTTGAATTTTTCAAGCAGCAGGAGTTTCTTGTGATGTTTTTCAGGTCATCTCTAAACCTTTTTTTTATCCTGATTCTTGTTCGTTATGTTTATTATGCCAACAGTCGGCGTAAAGATTACCTTTTCACCTATCTGTTGATCAGTATCACCGTATTTTTCGTTTCATACCTTCTTCAAAATGTGAGTCTTCAATTGGGTTTTGCACTCGGTTTTTTTGCTTTGTTCGGTATAATTCGCTATCGCACCGACACCATCCCGATAAAAGAAATGACCTATTTGTTCCTGGTCATTGGCATCTCCGTATTGAATGCCCTTTCCGACAAAGCCATCAGTTATGCTGAACTCCTGTTTGCAAATATCAGTATCATTGTAATTACCGCTATTATTGAGTATTTCTGGAGTTTCAAACACGAATCGAGCAAAAACATCCTGTACGATAACGTTGAATTGATAAAGCCAAAGAATCAGGTTAAATTTATTGATGACCTGGAGACACGCACAGGTTTAAAAATCAATAGGGTAGAAATTGGAAAAATTAACTTTGACCGGGGTACTGCCGAAATCACGATTTATTATTTGTGGGACAAATACTCTACGAATTTCTTCGAAAGTGTTACGTTCGATAATTTCACTATAAAAGAACAGGAAACTAATAAAAAATCCAGGAAATGAGGTATTCCGACAACATGAAGATGATTGCCGGTTTACTTTTCATTCTTTTAATACCGGTTATACTGCATTCGCAGGACTATTCAGAAGGAAAGGCATCACCATTATTTCAATCACATGAAATCGTTCACCTGTCGATCAAAGCTGATTTAAAAACATTACTTTCTGACATAGATGACGAAAGGGAACAGCACCCTGCAATACTTGAATATGTTGAAAATGAAGACACAATCAGGTTGGACGTTCAACTCAGAACCCGTGGTAACTTTCGCCGAAAACCTGACCAATGCTCTTTCCCACCATTGAGGCTAAATCTTAAGAAAAAGCAGGTGGAAGGAACTATATTTGAAGGTATTGACAAAATAAAAATTGTAACTCATTGCAGGCCAAATCAAAAAAGATACCAACAGTATCTGATTCGGGAGTACCTTGTTTATCGTGCTTTTAATTTGGTAACTGATACCAGTTTAAGAGTGAGGCTGGCATCCATCACTTATTTGGATACTTCAAATAACAATGAAAAAGAGGAGAGCTTCGCAATTCTAATTGAGCCTGATGAAGCTTTCGAAAAAAGGTTTAATGCCAGGAGAAGCGATCAAAAATATCTATTCCCTGACAGTACAAGTTATGTCCACATGGGTAAGTTGGCGTTTTTTCAGTACATGATTGGAAATACTGACTATGCCGTTACCACGCAACACAATATTATGTTATTCACATTAAATTCTGATCAGCCACCCTACTCAATTCCTTACGATTTTGACTGGTGTGGTGCAGTGAATACCCATTATGCAGTTCCACTGCCAAGGTTCGGAACGCAAAACGTCACCGAAAGAATCTATCGCGGGCAATGCCGGTCAATGGAGGAGTTTATGCAAATTGCTGCATTTTTCAATAGCAAAAAAGAAGATATTTTTAATTTGTACAACGATTATCCCTTGCTAAGCAAGAGAGAAAAACGTGAACTTTTACACTATTTTAAAGGTTTTTATGATGTCATAAACGACGAGCGTCAAATAAAAGTTGAACTACTCGAAAATTGCCTGAAATAATAGTCATGATAAAAATGATCCCCAGATAAACTTCCAGTACTTTCCTATGAAATTGATGACTTTAACCATCTTTATTCTTTTTTTGATTATCTCTGTTTCTGGAAAAGAAAACGAAATCGTTTCTGAAAAGGAGGTCTTGCACGCTATTGCAAAAGGAAATACAATGGTGGTTGAGCAGTTTGTAAAGCAGGGCAATGATATCAATGGATTTTATCATCGATCAGAGACCACCCTGCTTAATTATTCGGTTAAAAGAAAATCAATGCAGGTTTTTAACCACCTGCTCGCACTTGGTGCTGATCCGGATATGCCCAGTCAGGGTTTGACTCCTATAATGCACGCTATCAGACATGGTGAAATGTCTATGATACATCGTTTGCTCAGAATTGGGGCGAATATTGATGCCACAGCAAAAGGAGGGCAGACTGCACTGATATATGCTGCAAAACTTGGTAAATTTGAATTTGTCAGGACATTAATTGAATGGGGTGCAGATGCAGAAATCCGGAATAACAGAAACCAATCAGCACTTGACATTGCCAACCTGAGTAACCAGCTTGAAATAGCTGTCTATTTGGTCAAAATCATTGAACTGAGGCATCTTTTTGCAGGATTGCCTGTTGAAAGTGACGGTCCACACATCGAATGGGCAAATGATACCATGGTCAGGATGTTTTACATGATTACAGACATTGTTAGAAAATACCCCGTACTACATTGTGATTTTTTTCCTGCTACCGGCGAAACTATTGTTCTCAAAGGATTTGCAGGAGATCCAAAGGATTATTATTTGATCAAAAATAAAGACCCTGACAACTGGGATTTTCAAAATGTAAGTAAAGTGCTTGCTTTGGGTGACATCCATGGTCATTATAGTGCTTTTAAAAAATATTTGATTCAGAACGGGGTAATTAACGAAAACCTGGATTGGACCTATGGTGATGGTCATCTCGTATTATTGGGCGATCTCTTTGACCGTGGGGATCAGGTGACCGAAAGCCTGTGGCTAATTCATCAACTTGACATCAAGTCGAGGCAGCACGGAGGCAGAGTCCATATGATACTGGGTAATCATGAAGTGATGGCTATGATTAATGATATTCGTTATATCAGTCGTAAATACAAACAGTTCTCAAACTACTTTTCGAGAGAATATGCCGATTTTTACAACAGGAAAACGGAATTGGGTTTGTGGCTCCGAAACAAAAGTGCAGTGGTCAGAATCAATGATTGCATCTTTTCTCATGCCGGTATTTCATCAGAGATCATTAAACACAAATTTACAATCCCGCGGATTAATTTTTTATTGCAGAATTTTCTTGCAAATGATCCCCAGTCGCCAAACAGGTTTCCAAAAGAAACAAATATTATTCTTGGTAAATGGGGACCACTCTGGTATCGTGGTTTTTTGTATGATTTTCCTGACGTAGCTTTAATAACACAGGATGAGGTGAATGATGTCCTGAAAACAATGGAAGGATCGAAGTTAGTTATTGCACACTCACATGTCGAAACCATCTCCGCCATGTACAATAACGCTGTCATCGCCATTGATGTACCGGTTCATAAAAGTGAAGTGATTTCGGAGGGTTTGCTTATCGAAAACGGGAAATATTACAGACTGCTCCATAATGGAGAAAAGATACTGTTGTTAGATAAATAATTAATGAAACCGGGATGAAGGCCAATGATTGTCAACCTTCAGGGTAAAATTATTTGAAAGAATCTACAAAAATCGCCGTAATGGACATTATTAATGATTTTTTTTGGAGCATGTTGTCTAATGGACATTTTTAATGGTCTTTATTTTTAGTTTTTGGGTTATTGTAAAGCTAATATTAGAAAGAACTTCAACACCTTTTATCATTATAATGTCCATTAAGCCTCAATGTTGAATTTCAATTATAAATACTTCCCATCCACTAAAAAATTCGTTACATAATCTGAAACCCCCTCTTCTAATGTGTGAAATGGTTTGGTGTAACCATAGCTGCGAACTTTCTGCATATGGGCTTCAGTAAAATACTGATACTTGTCGCGAATATCTTCAGGAGTGTCGATAAATTCGATGACCGGCTCCCTGCCAAGAGCATAAAAAACAGCCTTTGCCAGATCGAGAAATGATCGTGCCTGGCCGGTTCCCAGGTTGTATAAACCGGATTGATGCCTGTTTTCCATGAAATAAGTCAACACATCCACGACATCTTTCACAAATACAAAATCACGCAATTGCTTTCCATCTTCAAAATCGGGATGGTGTGACCGGAACAGCTTCATTTTGACGGTTTTGCTGATTTGATGAAAAGCATGGAAAACGACAGATGCCATCCTGCTTTTATGATACTCATTGGGGCCATAAACATTGAAGAACTTAAATCCAGCCCAGAAAGGAGGGGTTTTGTCTTGTGAAAGAACCCATTTATCGAAGTTGTTTTTTGATTCTCCATAAGGATTGAGCGGCTTTAACTGAGGCACGATATCATGACGGTCTTCGTAACCGTGCTCACCCAAACCATAAGTTGCGGCCGACGAAGCATAGATCAGTGGGATCTGATGTTCAGTGCATTTTTGCCAAACCATTTTGGAGTAATTCAGGTTGAGTTTGTCAAAAACCGATGGATCAAATTCTGCCGTATCGGTGCGCGCGCCGATATGAAATATAAATTCTACCTCCTTGTAATGCACTTCGAGCCAATCGCCAAACAAATCGCGGTGAATGCGCAATATACATTCTTTCTCATGCAGATTCGCCATTTTATCCTCTCTCGAAAAATCATCCACAATCACCAGTTGGTTCAAACCAAGTTGATTGAGCCTGCCAACCAGCACACTGCCGATAAATCCTGTTGCGCCTGTAACTATGATCATCTTTTTAATCTTTAAATTTTATTGCTTCTTTTATAAATCGCTCAGCGATCGGCGTTGATAGTACGCTCAGCGTATCCATCCGCTCCGGATGCCATTGTACTCCGAGTAAGAACGGATTGTTGATGGTATCAGCCCAGCCTATTGATTCGATGACACCATCTTCCGAAACAGCCAGCACTCTGAGTTTGTCTGCAAGCCGCTCAACAGCCTGGTGATGGTTGCTGTTTACAACTTCTTTATCCACGCCTGAGATATTGCTAAGCAGACTTTTAGGAAAAACCAGTACGGAATGATAACAGTTTTTCCAGTCTTCCTGCTGATGAACGATCGTTGAGTTCAAATCTGAAGGGATGTCCACGTATAAAGTGCCTCCCAATGCAACATTAAGAATTTGTTGCCCACGGCAAATGCCCAAAACCGGCACTTCTCGCTCCATGGCCAGTTCAATCAACCGGAATTCGAGCGTATCCCTCACCAGGTTAAATTCGCCACACCTTGCAGTATCCTCTTCCTTTCCATACCGTCCGGGATAAACATCATCACCACCGGTTAGTAAAAGCCCGTGACATTGCTTGAAAACCAGTTCAACCGAATCGTTTGAAAGTTCATTCATCGCCAGCAGTTCAGCCTCCGGTGCGATGCGCCCGAGCCATTCCAGGTAGTTATTCGTTTCTGGTTTTCCCGAGACATAAGAAACAGCAATTTTCAAAGGTTTCTCTACTCTGCTGCAGGCTGCAAACAGGATGGATAACACCAACAACACAATCAAAATAAATACGGGATTTCTCATAAAGTTAAATTCATCAATTGGAGGCCAAAAGTAGAGAAATTTTCCCTTAGCAATAGTAAGAGTCCAGATGATGAAATCTTAGTTAACATTACCAAAATTACATCGCGCACAATCCCCCTACAAAATAACTTTCTATTTTTGCACTCATTTCTAAAACTGAAATCTTACTGATTATGCAAATCGCATCAAAATACGACCCTTCGCAGGTTGAAGACAAATGGTACAAGTGCTGGATGGATAAAGGTTACTTCAGGTCGGTGCCCGACGACCGTGAACCTTTCTGCATTGTAATACCGCCACCCAACGTTACCGGAGTGCTGCACATGGGACACATCCTCAACAACACGCTGCAGGATGTGCTGGTGCGCCGTGCCCGGATGCAGGGCAAAAATGCCTTGTGGCTGCCCGGCACCGATCACGCTTCTATTGCAACAGAAGCCAAGGTCGTGGAGAAACTCAAAAAAGACGGCATCGACAAGAAAAACCTAAGCCGTGAGGAGTTCCTTCAACACGCCTGGGAATGGAAAGAGAAACACGGTGGAATCATCCTTGAGCAGTTGAAGAAACTGGGCGCCTCCTGCGACTGGGAGCGCACCAGGTTTACGATGGATGAAGACCTGTACGGATCAGTGATTGATGTGTTTATTGACCTGTACAACAAGGGGTTAATTTATCGAGGTGTACGCATGGTCAACTGGGACCCTCAGGCGCTCACCGCGCTGTCGGATGAGGAAGTCATTTACCGCGAAGAGAATTCAAAACTCTATTACGTCCAATACAAGGTGGATGGATCCGAAAACGAATGGATAACAATTGCCACCACACGCCCTGAGACGATTTTAGGCGATACGGCTGTATGTGTCAATCCTGCCGATCCGAGGTTCAGCGATCTTGTAGGAAAAAATGTGCTGGTACCGCTGATCAACCGCCCGGTGCCTGTTATCCAGGATGCCTATGTGGATATGGAATTCGGAACAGGTTGCCTGAAGATCACCCCGGCGCATGACCTGGCTGACTATGAAATCGGGTTGCGGCATAAGCTGGATGTGATCGATATTTTTAACGACAACGGCTCACTCAGCGCCGCGGCTCAGCTTTACATTGGCGAAGACAGGATGGATGTCCGCAAAAAGATTGTTGTCGACCTCGAAAAAGCCGGTAACATGGTGAAGATTGAGGATTACAAAAACAAAGTCGGCTACTCGGAGCGCACCCACGTACCCATTGAACCCAAGCTTTCGCTACAGTGGTTTCTCAAAATGCCCGAGCTTGCCAAACCTGCACTGGATGTGGTAATGGACGACACCATCCAGTTTTATCCGAAAAAATTCAAAAACGTTTATCGTCACTGGATGGAAAATGTACGCGACTGGTGCATTTCGCGACAACTATGGTGGGGACAGCGCATACCGGTGTATTATTTGCCCAACAATGAAATGGTGGTGGCTAAATCGCTGGACGAAGCGTTTAAAATTGCCAAAACTGCATTTCCCGAACTTACTGACCTCAAGCCTGAACACCTGCGCCAGGATGAGGATGTGCTCGACACCTGGTTCTCCTCCTGGCTATGGCCGATCTCGGTTTTCGACGGAATCCGTTATCCCGACAATCCTGACATCAAATATTACTACCCGACCAACGACCTCGTAACTGCTCCCGAAATTCTCTTTTTCTGGGTAGCCCGTATGATCATGGCCGGGCTGGAGTACCGTAATGAAATTCCGTTTAAAAATGTTTACCTCACCGGTATTGTCCGCGACAAACAAGGTAGAAAGATGTCGAAATCGCTTGGCAATTCACCCGACCCCATCGAACTGATGACCAAATATGGCGCTGATGGTACCCGCGTCGGAATGCTGCTGACTTCACCTGCCGGCAACGATCTTCCGTTTGACGAAAGCCTTTGTGAACAGGGGCGCAATTTCGCCAACAAAATCTGGAACGCTCTCCGGCTCGTCAATGGCTGGCAGGTTGATGATTCCATCCCGCAACCCGATACCAGTAAAATTGCTGTGGAATGGTTTGACAACCGTTTTAATGAAACGCTCAGCCTGATTGATGACCATTATGCCAAATTCCGTATCTCTGATGCGTTGATGATCACCTATAAACTCATCTGGGACGACTTTTGCTCCTGGTACCTCGAAATGATCAAGCCCGGATACGAAAAACCCATTGACCGGGAAACCTTCGACGATACCATCCACCTTTTCGAAAAACTGATGAAAATTCTTCATCCGTTCATGCCATTCCTCACCGAAGAAATCTGGCATTTGCTAAAGGACAGAAAAACCGAGGATTGCATCATGGTTGCCGAATGGCCTTTAAAGCACCGCATTAAACACAAAATTTTGGAACAGTTCGAATTTGCCAGGGATGTCATCATTGCCGTGCGCTCTATCCGTGCCGAGAAGAACATCCCCATGAAGCAACCCCTCGACTTTTATGTAAAGAAAAACCTCAACCAAAATCCAGATACCACATTCGACGGCCTGGCTGCTAAACTTTGTAACCTGACAGGAATCTATTACGTCCTTGAAAAAGTGGACAATGCCATGTCGTTTGTGGTAAAATCAACCGAGTTCTATATTCCGCTCGGCCATGTGGTTGATGTTGACAAGGAGATTCAGAAACTGCAGGAAGAGTTGGAATACACCAGGGGTTTCCGAAACTCAGTAGCGAAGAAACTCAGCAACGAGCGCTTTGTGAGTGGCGCCCCTGCCGACGTAGTCGAAAAAGAGCGCCAGAAAATGACTGATGCCGAAAATAAAATCAATGTTATCGAACAGCAGATTCTCGCATTGAAGGGATAAGGAGTTTGTTGTTCATTGTGATCGGAAAAAAGACCAGCCAATTTTCAAGTTGTTGGATTTGTGAAGTTTTTGATCCACCTTGACTTTCCATCCCTGAAACGGTTGATCAGTTTTATATTTCCGAATGTTCTAAGAATTGAGACTCTTCTTCGGTTGAAACGGATTAATTTGGGTTTAAAAATTTACTCTACTTTCGCAGTCTGATTGGTTAATCACCTGATTTTTTACTTAAATATTTGATTGTAAATGAGATTATTGGTCATTGTCCTGGTATTTTTTTATGCGTTTTACCTGCTGTCGAAATACATTTTCCCCTACCTTTTAAAAAGATACATCCAAAAAGCCCAGCGCCAGTACAACGAAAAACGCGAAACCAGGCGGCCTGAAGGTGATGTAAGTGTGAATTACGTACCACCCAAAGCCGGAACGAACAAATACAACCCTGAAACGATTGAAGATGTTGATTTTGAAGAGATAAAAGAAAAATAATCACCTGAAAAATCTATTTTGATGAACAAATTTTCGATAAAGCAACTTTGGCCATACCTGGCATCCATCGTGTTTTTCCTGATCGTGATCCTCATTTATTTCTCCCCGGTTCTGGACGGCCAACTCCCCAAACAGGATGACATTCAGCGTTGGCGCGGTATGTCGAAAGAGATTCTCGACTTTCGTGAATCCACAGGTGAGGAGGCACTTTGGACCAATTCGATGTTTGGTGGGATGCCGGCCTACCAGATTACTGTGATTTACAAAAATGTCCTTGTAAAGTACATTGACCAGGCATTGAAACTTGGCCTTCCTCACCCGGTCAACCTGGTTTTTCTCTATTTCCTTGGATTTTTCATTCTCCTGCTGACATTGAAACTTGATGTGTGGAATGCGCTGTTTGGCGCGGTCGCCTTTGCTTTATCATCCTACTTTTTTATCATTATCGAAGCCGGGCACAACTCAAAAGCCCACGCCATCGGCTATATGGCGCCGGTACTGGCAGGAATCCTGCTGACTTTTCGCGGAAAATATTTTTGGGGTGGGGCTTTCACCGCACTTTTCCTGAGTATTCAACTGATGACCAATCATCTTCAGATCACCTATTATTTACTGTTGATGGTTGTGATTCTTGGCATTGCCCAGTTCATCGAAAGCTTAAAAAGCGGGCAACTGGCGCCTTTTTTTAAAGCCGCCGGAGTTCTTGCCATTGCAGCTATTCTTGCCATCGGCGTTAATATTTCAAATATCTGGGCAACTTACGAATATGGCAAATACACCATCAGAGGACCTTCGGAACTTACAGCCGACCCTGAAAACCGAACCTCCGGTCTTGATATTGACTATGCGACCCAGTGGAGTTACGGTGTGACTGAAACGTTCACCTTGCTCATCCCCGACTTCATGGGCGGTGGTTCAATGCGGAATCCCAACGAGAACTCAGCCACCTACGGGGAACTTGTGAAAATTGGAGTGCCGGCCGGACAGGCGAAAAGCTACCTGCAGATGATCCCGATGTATTGGGGTACACAACCATTTACTTCAGGACCCGTTTATACGGGTGCTATCATTGTTTTTCTGTTTGTGCTCGGTTTATTCATCGTAAAAGGAAAGTTGAAATGGTGGCTCATCGCTGCCACAGTCCTTTCGATTATGCTCTCATGGGGGCATAATTTTATGCCGCTGACTGAATTTTTCCTACACTATGTGCCCGGCTACAACAAGTTCAGGGCAGTTTCGATGACGCTGGTGATTGCCGACCTGGCCATGCCGTTACTTGGGGTCCTTGCGCTGAAGGAATTGTTTAATAAAGAGGTGGATCAAAAAGTGTTGTTCAAATACCTCAAAATTTCATTTTACATCACCGGGGGCATTGCGCTATTTTTTGTGCTGTTCTCAGGTTGGCTTTTCAATTTCTATTCCCGGTTTGATGATCAGCTTATTCAGGCCGGATTTCCACAATCTGTGATTGATGCCATCCGCAGCGACAGGCAGTCTATGCTTGTTTCCGATGCCATCAGATCGTTGATTTTTATCACACTTGCAGCGATTGCACTTTGGGCGGCTTTGTACCAGAAGTTCAGAAAAGAATATGCATTTACAGCGCTGATCTTGTTGGTTACCGTTGATATGTATGCCGTAAACAGACGTTATCTGAATGATGACGATTTTGAAGTGGCCCGCAAGGTTACCAATCCCTTTACACCCTCTGCTGCCGACCAGATGATCCTACAGGACCCCGATCCAAATTTCAGGGTAATGAACACAACAGTAAGCACTTTCAATGATGCAAGCACTTCTTATTTCCACAAATCCATCGGCGGATACCATGGCGCCAAGCTGCGCAGGTACCAGGAATTGATTGACCGGCAAATCTCGAAGAACAACATGAGCGTGTTAAACATGCTCAACACAAAATATTTCATTGTGGAGGGGCAGAATAAGCAACCCCAGGCAATGATAAATCCTGAAGCTTTGGGCAATGCGTGGATGGTTAAAGAAGTTAAGGTGGTTGCCAATGCTGATGAAGAGATAGAAGCACTGTCTGGTTTCGATCCCAAAACCACGGCAGTGGTTGACCAGCGATTTGCCCATTTACTCGCTGATTTTAAAGAAGGAGCTGACTCACTTGCTGCTGTAAAACTCACCAGCTATAAACCCAATGAGTTGATTTACAGTTTTGAATCAGGCAGGAATGAACTGGTTGTATTTTCAGAAATCCATTACGACAAAGGCTGGAACGCTTACATCGATGGAAATGAGATGCCCTACCTGCGTGCCAATTATGTGCTCAGGGCAATGATGGTTCCCGCCGGTAACCATGAGATTGTCTGGAAATTTGAGCCCAACGTATATCAGACCGGAGGGAAAATTTCACTGGTTTTCTCCCTGATGGTCATCCTCTTCTTTTTCGGGGCTTTGGGCAATCAACTAAAGGATAAGTTGTTACCTGGCAAATAATCCCATTTTCGATGAAGAAAGCGCTGATTATCACGTATTATTGGCCACCAAGCGGTGGGGCAGGGGTGCAGCGCTGGTTGAAATTTGCAAAATACCTGCGGGAGTTCGGCTGGGAACCTGTAATTTATACACCGGAAAACCCTGAATCACCTGTCATTGATCCATCGCTGGAAAAGGACATCCCCGAAGGAATGACCATTTTAAAAACAAAAATAGTTGAGCCTTATACTGCTTACAAGCGTTTTGTAGGACGAAAAAAAAGCGATCCGATCAAAGCAGGGTTTCTTTCCGAAAAGAAAAATCCATCTTTAACCGAAAAAATTTCGGTTTGGATCAGGGGTAACTTTTTCATCCCAGACGCCCGGATGTTTTGGATCAGGCCTTCCATCCGTTTTTTAACCAATTACCTCAAAACCAATCCTGTTGACGTCATCATCTCCACCGGACCGCCACACAGCATGCACATGATCGCATTGGGAGTGAAAAAGGCGACAAATCTTCCCTGGCTGGCAGATTTCAGAGACCCGTGGACAAATATTGACTTTTATGATGACCTGATGCTATCCGGATGGGCCGATCGTAAGCACAAAAAGCAGGAACTTGAGGTGTTAAAAAATGCTGATGAGTTTGTGACAGTCAGCTGGAACTGGGCAAAAGATTTTCAAAAGATTTATAACCGTAAGATTGAAGTAATTACCAATGGCTTTGATCCGGAGGATTTTCCTGAAACATGGTCAAACTTTGATCAAAAGTTTTCGATTGTGCACATTGGGGCAATGAACAAAGACCGCAATCCACATCAGCTTTGGGTGGCTATCAGTGAGCTCCTCACCGAGCTCCCCGTGCTGAGGGACAGGCTCGAAATCAAACTTATTGGAAGTAACGACTACTCGGTTTTACAGAGTATAAGCAGACATGGACTTGAGCCCTGGTTGACTACGATTAAGGATATTCCTCATGCTGAAGTGGTAAAGCATACAGTGGCCGCCCAGGTTCTGTTGCTGGCGCTCAATGATACACCAAACGTTTCCGGGATTATTCCGGGTAAGATTTTTGAATACATTGCATCCAGGCGGCCAATTTTATGTATCGGACCGGAAGACGGTGACAGTGCAAGAATTTTAAATGATACCTCCGCCGGTCAAACAGTTAATTTTGACGATAAAGTAAAAATTAAACGTCTGCTGACCACCTATTTTGAACTCTACATGAAAAATGACCTGAAAAACCTTAGTTCAGATTTCCTGAGGTATTCACGAAAATCTCTTTGTGGACTAATGACCGGTTTATTAAATAACATCGCTAAGACTGAATCAAAGTGAAGATAATCAATATAGTTGGCGCCAGGCCGAATTTCATTAAGATCGCCCCAATCATGAGGGCGATGTCCCATGACAGTTATTTTCAGCCCTTGCTTCTACACACAGGACAACATTATGATTTCAACATGTCAGGTAGTTTTTTCAAAGAACTGGAAATTCCCGAACCGGACATCAATCTCGGGGTAGGCTCCCTGAACCATGCAAAACAGGTAGCTGCCATCATGGAGAAGTTCGATGACATCTGTGAACAGATCAAGCCCGATGCAATTCTTGTGGTTGGTGATGTGAACTCAACGATGGCCTGCACTCTTGTTGCCGCCAAAAGAGGGATCAAGACCGTGCATGTTGAAGCAGGCATCCGCAGTTTCGACCGCACCATGCCCGAAGAGATCAACCGGCTGGTGACAGATGCGCTGGCCGACCTGCTTTTACCGCCGTCTCCGGACGCCATCGAAAACCTGATTCGTGAAGGCCATGCACCCGGCAAAATTGAAATGGTCGGGAATATCATGATTGATTCTCTGCTTGATCATCAGCCGAAAATCGGTCAATCAACCATCCTTCATTCCCTGGGTCTGGCTAAAGGCAATTATGCAACACTCACCCTACATCGCCCATCCAATGTTGACTCTGCTGAAGCTTTTACAAATATTATCAAGGCCCTGAAATTTATCCAAAGCAAGATCACTATTGTTTTTCCCATACACCCCCGCACAAAAAGTATGATCAGCAATCTCAGCCTGGATGATGAAGTTGCGGCAATGAAAAACCTGAAGATCATAGAGCCGCTGGGTTATTTTGATTTCAATAAACTGGTTTCGGGTTCACAGTTTGTCCTGACTGACAGCGGAGGAATTCAGGAGGAGACTACGGTTCAGCAGATTCCGTGTATCACTTTAAGGGAAAACACCGAACGGCCGGTAACCATCACCGAAGGTACCAACGAGTTGGCAGGTTCAAATACCGAAAAAATTATCGAATTGACTGAACTGATTCTATCAGGCAATTGGAAAAAAGGCAGAATCCCGGAAATGTGGGACGGGCATGCAGCCGATAGAATAATTAGTTCGATAAAGGCGCGAATACCTATATCTAATTGATTTTTCATCGAACCATCAGTTTCAATCCAACTTTTCTTATTTTTGCATCTGTCTATACCTCGATCTCAAACATCCACCTGATGCAAAAATGGCTTCTAAATATCCTCTTCCTTGGTTTTGGCGCCTCCCTGCTCAATGCCCAGGAAATCCATTTTTCGCAGATCACCAATCACCAATTGCTGATTAGTCCTGCATTCACCGGACATTTTAACGGAGATTTCAGGATAGGAACCGGTTACAGAAGCCAGGGTGAAAACTTGTCGGTACCTTACAAAACATTTTCAGCATGGGGAGATTATCATCTTGAATTTGATAAACCGGATAAAAGTGCCATCGGACTTGGATTGTATTTATATAAGGACAATGCAGGGGAAGGAAGTCTGCAAACTACTTCAGGTTATCTTTCAGCCGCTTTCATTAAAGGTTTTAATGCAGACAACACTTTCAGGGCAACATTAGGATTTTCGGTTGGTGTGATCAACCGAACCATCAATATGTCCGATCTTGTTTTCGACTCGCAGTGGGACGGGACCATTTTTGATCCCAATATCGCAAATGGAGAGCCATTCACAGGGAATTCGCTTTTTGCCCCTGACTTCAATTTTGGTGGTCTGGTTTGCTGGGAAATCAACGAAAACCTTTACACCAGCGTTGGCTCGGCACTTTTTCACATCAACCGGCCAAAACTCACTTTTTATGAAGCCGAAAACCGGCTCGAACCCAGGCTGGTCGTCCATGCCCTGGTTAAGAACAGGATCAATGATCAGCTTCAGGTCAATCCTGGAATCTATTATTCAGCCCAGCAGGGAGCTGATGTAATACTTTTTGGCGCAAACCTGCTGATCATTGAAGATGACCTGAACTTCCTGACTGGTTTATGGTATCGTTACGAGCGTGATATTATTCCTCATTTAGGGGTAATTATTAGGGATTTTCTGATTGAGTTCAGCTATGATGTGAACGTATCAAAAATGCATATTGCCTCCAATTACCGCGGGGGTTTCGAAATATCTCTGGTTAAAATTTTTAGTACAAAACAAACCGGCAACCGTTGCAGTGACTTCTAACTTTATACATAAATGGTTCAAATTGAAGGTTTATGCATCAATAAATCTTTGGCTCTTCGTGATTTTCATGGTAATTCATGTAAGCACCAGTGCTGATGATTATTATTGGGTTGGCGGGAGTGGTCTTTGGAGTGATATCAATCACTGGGCTACTGCCAGCGGCGGGTCGGTGCTTCACAACCAGGCGCCAACAGCGGCAAACAACGTAATTTTTGATCAAAACTCTTTTACATCTGATAACAACCTGGTGATCATCAACCTCAAAAATGCAGTTTGCAACGATATGACCTGGCTTGGGGTGACCAACTCGCCAAAGCTTTCAGGAACCGACACCACCAGCCTGAGGATTTATGGATCGCTGCAACTTGCTGAAGGGATGATTTTCGATTACCAGCAAACGATCTATTTTGAATCAGTTACCGGCGGTCAAACGATAATCACGGCGGGGCACACGCTTCAGTGCAACCTGATTTTCCAGGGCGTTGGCGGCGGGTGGACTTTACTGGATGAATTCAGGTCAATTAATGACGTTACACTGACCCATGGCACACTATCAACTGCGGGAAACAAAGTCACGTGTAGCATTTTTTCGTCCAATTCCAATGAACCGCGGGCAATTTTCCTCGGTACCTCAGAAGTGAATGTTCAATCCTGGCAGATTAATGGAAACAACCTGCAACTTGAGGCGGATCAATCGAATTTTATGGTGGGAAATATGTTGACAAATCAGGACGGGGGGCGTTTGGTTTACAATCATGTCAATTTTTACGGAAGTACGGCAAGCCTTGTCAATAGTAATGTCAAAGGGGTTTTTAAAAATGTTTCCTTTGAAAGCGGATCGGTAACGGGCGATGTAGTTATTGATTCGCTGGTTTTTAGTGCGACGGCCAATATTTCGGGAAACGATTCTATCCTGTACTTGAAAATTAACGGCGCCGGACTCATTGCCGATGGCGCCAGCGTTATCCAATATCTTGAATGTGAAGGCTTTTGTACAATAAACGGCAATCATCAGATTGATACATTGTTAATTGCCGGCGCTGCCGAAATAAATGGCTCAAATACAATCGGGCTGGCAACGTTGAATGATGTTGCCACAATCCGGGGAGATAATCAAATCCATCATTTGAGTGTAACGGGGCAAGGTTTCATTTCGGGTGAAAACAGCGTGTATTGGGCATTGCTGAATGGAAACAGCTACATTGGGGGGAACAATGTTTTTGATACATTGAACTTTACTCCGGGAAGAACGTACACTTTAGGAATCAAATCGGTGCTGACCATCAACCAGGAGTTCAATGCCACCGGAACCTGCTACGAACCCATCAGGATGTTGTCGGATACGAATGGCGTTCAGTCAACTATTGTCAAGCACAACGGATCATTCGAAAGCGGGTACCTTTCACTACGCGATTTGAATGCCGGAGGTTCGGTTCCATTTCTTGCCACGAATTCGGTTGATCTGGGAAACAATACCAACTGGACCATTGAAACCACATCGGGAAAAGACCTTTACTGGGTAAACGGAAGCGGCGCCTGGAGCGACCCTGATCATTGGGATGTTGTTTCGGGCGGTGCAGGCGGCTATTGCCCTCCAACTGAAATTGACAATGCATTTTTTGACCAGAACTCTTTTTCAGAACCCGATCAAACGGTTACGATTGATTTGATCAGCGCGGTTTGCAAAGACATGAGCTGGGAAAATGCAGGTTTTAATCCCACACTGGCCGGAGCTGATACCAACAGGTTATTTATTTATGGTTCGCTTTATTTCCGTCAGGCCATGGAAAACGATTTCGGAGGGATGGTGTTTTTCGAAGCCGAAGAGCCTGGCCAGGAGATCGTTTCATCGGATCAATCATTTCTCAATCACGTCTGGTTCAGTGGGCGTGGTGGTAATTGGTCGCTGATGGATGATTTCAATTCCAGCCAATATATTTTCTTTCAGCAGGGCGGGATCAACACACTTGGGAATACGGTGAACTGTTTTACTTTTAGTTCGACCGATACTACAACGCGATATCTTAACCTAAGTACATCAACAGTGAAACTCTATGGCTCGCTGACAGATGTCTGGCTGCTTAACGGGAATAATCTGTCATTTTTTGGCGATTCATCCCTTATACAATCTCAATTTCATTCCGGAAACATCGCAACCTTTAATGCTGAAACCAACAGGCCGGTTTACAACAACATTGAATTTTTTGGCGGCTCTTCTACATTAAAAAACATAAACGCCAATTGCATTTACAATACCGTAAAGTTTTATTCCGATTTTGGAACTGTTATCGGCGATTGCAAGATTGATTCCGTAACTTTTTATATGGCTTATGGAGTTTTGAATGATAGCGACACGATAGGCACAGCGATTTTTCACGGAACTGATGCATGGGTTAAAGGTGGTTCCCATGTGATTGACATTGCATATTTCTACAAAGATGCCACTGTTACAGGAACAAACACCATAGATACTGCACTGTTTTACCGCAACGCATGGATTGAAGGTGAAAACCTGATTGACACAACCATCGTTTACAACCAGGCAACCATACATGACAAAAACACTTTCCGCACAGCCACATTGCTTGGCGAAGGCCATATTTTTGGAACAAATACATTTACCGACCTTACCCTGACAAAAGCAAACGCATATTACTTTGAGCATGATCAAACCCAGACCATTGTTGATCATTTGAATGTCAAAGGTGGATGTACCGGATTGATCAGCCTGCAGTCGGATGAAAATACAAAACAGGCCACCCTGCACAAAGTGAATGGAGGAGTTACCGGCGATTATCTTTTGCTGAGGGATATGAAAGCCACAGGCAATAACCTGCCTTTCATCGCGAGTAACTCGGTGGATCTTGGGAATAACGAAGGCTGGGAAATAACATCCGGCGATCCGAAAGACCTATACTGGGTAAATGGAACCGGATACTGGAGCGACTCGTTGCACTGGTCAGGTACTTCGGGCGGCGATGGGGGCTATTGCATTCCCACACCCATTGACAATGTATTTTTTGACCAAAATTCATTTGTCACCCCTCAGGATACCGTGATTTTGAATCAGATCAATGCAACCTGCCACAATATGAGCTGGACAGGCGCGACAGGCGAGCCGGTTCTGAGAGGAACAGACACATTGAACCTGAGAATTTACGGTTCGTTGACATTAACTGAAAATTTGCAGAATAAATTTTTTGGCCCAATTTTTTTCGAAGCAACACTCCCGGACAAAACTGTCGAAAGTAAAGATGTTCAAATGATTGGCGAGGCAGTGTTTCAGGGTATCGGCGGTGGATGGACTTTGCTGGATGACTTCACCTCGATCAACAATGTAGATTTAAAACATGGCTCTTTGGATATCAATCAGAAACAATTGAAATGCCGGTCATTCACTTCCGATTATATCTTTCCGCGCCAGCTCGATGTTTCAGAAGCTACGGTTATTCTAACCGGAAATAATCTGGATGCCTGGCATTTGAGAACCAACAATTTGCAGTTTATTGGCGATCAATCTATCATCATTTCGGAAGGAAACAATGGATTACTAAGAACAGAAGGAGGGGGCAGGCTGAATTACGATCAGGTAATACTGAAAGGTTCCACCTCACGCATTTACAACGTCAATACAAAAGTGAGTTACAACGCCGCTATCTTCGAACAGATGGGCAGCGTGCACGGCGACTGTAATATTGATTCACTGGTATTTGGCGGCTCGGGCAGTGTGTACGATTCTGATTCGATCAACTATGCCAGGTTTTTTGGCCCTGACGGAAACATCATCGGCGGGCAGCATGTGATCAATACCTTGATTTTTGATGCAAATGGTTCGATATCAGGAAACAATTCGATTGATACGACAATTATTCATGGACGGGGAAATATTTCAGGGACAAACAAAATCAACAAAACTCTGATCGTTGGCGGCAAAGCCACCATCGCCGGAGAAAACGATTTTGGCCAGACTGTGTTGTTAAGTAATGGCGACATTTCGGGGGCAAACCAATTTGAATCGCTGAAACTCACCCCTGGCAATCTTTACGAACTGGAAGAAAATATTAGTCAAACAATTACAGATCAATTTCAAATTCGTGGAAACAACTGCTTTCCCATCACAATGAGATCGAAACTACAAGGTCAGCAGGCCATTGTTTCGGTTCCATCAGGTAAGGTTGTCAGTGGCGACTTTATCGAACTCAGGGATATACAAGCTATTGGTGGGGCTGTTTTTTATGCAGGCAATTTCAGCTCGGACATTTCCAACAATTCGGGGTGGATTTTTTCCAATGCACCGGGCTACATTTACGGATTTGCTGCTGATACAACCATTTGCGAAGCGGACAATACATTTATCGGTACCCAGAATTTCAATCCGGATAGTAACACAGCTTTTCTCTGGCACGATGGAAGCACCGGCGAAACCTACCCGGTCAACCCAACAGATACGATTGCCTGGGTGAAAGTAACCTACGCCGATGGCTGTTTTTATTCCGATACGATCAGGATCAACCGTTCGCCATCACCATTTGTGGATATGGGTTTTGATATTACGTTATGCAGTGCCGATACATTATTTCCCTTTCAACAATCGGAAAGTGTTGATTACTTGTGGGATGATGGGACAACCAATCCATACCAGGTTGTTTCGGCAAGCGGTAACTATGGTGTGACGGTAACCAATGAATTTGGCTGCACAGCTTATGATGAAATTTGGGTGACCGTTATCCCTGTTCCGGAGGTGTATCTTGGGGCAGATACCACCATGCGGGCAGGAGACATGGTTTTTCTGGATGCCGGCAATCCCGACGCTTTGTTTCTCTGGTCCACGGGCGAAATTACCCAAACGATCACCGGATTTGCGAATCATACATATTGGGTGCAGGTTGTAAAAGATGGCTGCATGGCAAGCGACACCATTTTCATCGGCGAGTTTCCACCCTGCACCCTTGCCGTTCCCACGGCCTTCTCGCCAAACAGTGATGGTATCAATGATGTGTTGTTTGTGAGAGGGGATAATTTCATCGAGTTCGAGCTGCTGATCTTCAACCGATGGGGGCAGCTTGTTTTTCAGACCAAAGACATCACGCGGGGCTGGGATGGCACTTTCCAGGGAATAGGACAAGCTGTTGATGCTTATAATTATATCCTTAGAGGTCAATGTGTTGATGGTCAATTCACATCCGGCAAAGGAACGATTACTTTATTGAGATAATCTATGCAACGATCAATCCACATACTCTTCTGTTTGGTTTTTCTTTCTGCCAATTATTTACTGGCGCAGGGCGAGACTAACATCTGGTATTTTGGAGCTTATGGCGGATTGGATTTCAATTCAGGTGCTCCAGTTGTTCTGCATGATGGTCAAATCAACACTGCTGAAGGATGTGCGGTGCTTTCAGACAGGAACGGCCATCTGCTGATGTACACGGATGGGATTACAGTTTTTAACAGGAATCATAATGTTATGCCAAACGGGACAGGGCTTTATGGACATCTTTCATCTGCACAGTCCGCTATAATAGCCCCCATTCCAGGATCGCTTACCAGGTACTATATTTTTACGATAGATTATAATTTAGGCCCAAATGGAATGAATTATTCGGTTGTGGATATGGAACAAAATAACGGACTTGGTGCAGTGGTGCAGAAAAATATCTCCATTCATCCACTCGGATGCGAAAAGATGATGGCAGTTATTCATGCAAACAAGAAAGATTTCTGGCTCATCACAGAGCAATATGAAACCCACGACTTTTATGCTTACCTGGTCAATGAATCAGGAGTAAGCAGCAACCCAGTTGTAACAACCATTGGCGCACTGGTTAAACATACAGGATATCTTAAGGCCTCGCCGGATGCCTCCCTTGTCATTTCTCCCAAATGGGAAAACGAATCATTTGAAATTTACTCATTTAACAATGAAACCGGAATACCATCTAATCCGATTTCGATTGAAGGGTATTTAGGTGTTTATGGCATTGAATTCTCACCAGATGGTACAAAACTTTATATTCAGAGTTATCACACCCTCGACATTTACCAGTTTGATCTCTCTGTGCTCACCAAAGAGCACATTTCAGGCTCGGCAATTCATGTCGGAACTTCATCAGGAAACTGGGGTGGAGCACTGCAACTGGCGCCTGACGGAAAAATCTACGTGGCAAGACAGATTGCCTGGAATATTGGCGTGCCTAATATTGGCGTGATCAATTACCCCGATTTGCCGGGATTGGCCTGTAATTTTGTGGATAATGCAATCAGCCTTCAGCCGGGAACAGTTAGACTGGGATTACCCAATTTTGCCCTCACCCTGTTTTCCGCTTCTATCAGCTACGAACCAGATTGCTTTGGCGATTCCACCTACTTTCAGGTGCAAAGTATGTATCAGGTGGACTCAATCCACTGGAACTTCGGCGATCCGGCCTCCGGAATTCATAACATGTCAACGCTGTTGAATCCTTACCACATCTTCACTGCACCTGGCAATTATTTGGTAACTGCCAAACTATTTTCGGGTGTGAGTACAATTGATCTTGAAGTTGCTGTGGAAATTTTCCCGGCGCCGGACATAGATTTAGGCGCTGACACCCTCATTTGCGGTAACAGCCCAATCGTTTTGGGACCAGGCTACAGTTTCGAAAGTTACCTCTGGCAGGATGGTTCAACTGATTCAACCTACACCGTAACCGAAAGCGGTTTGTACTGGTTGGAGGTGACCAATGAGTTCGGCTGCACAGGCAGAGATTCGATCAACGTAACGATTGTTCCGACGCCTGTTGTTTGGCTTGGAAACGACACTACGCTATGTATTGGTGAAACCTTGCTGCTTTGTCCT